>JBCCMT010000001.1:0-25793 GCA_039026195.1 Pseudomonadota bacterium
ATTGACATTTATTGATCGAATGCACGTTCTTTGTATTCCAATTCGGTCAAGCTGTGATAACGCCTTTTTCCATGAGAATTGATTATACGTCTTTTTTTAAATCTGCTTTAGACGCGGTGCAGTCTGAGGGAAGATATCGCACATTTGCAGATATTGAACGGGTATGTGGGGATTTCCCCCTCGCCCGTCGCCATCGGAATGATGGGACCGTGGATTATATCACCGTGTGGTGTTCCAACGACTATCTTGGCATGGGGCAAAACCAAGACGTTCTTGCTGCGATGCATAATGCCATTGACGAGGTGGGCGCCGGGGCCGGGGGCACCCGCAATATCGCTGGCACCACCCATTATCATGTGCAGTTGGAAAAAGAGCTTGCGGACCTACACGGTCGGGAACGGGGATTACTCTTTACTTCAGGTTATATTGCGAATGAGGCGACCCTTGCCACCCTGGCGCGGTTACTGCCTGGTTGTGTTATTCTTTCTGATGAGTTGAACCACGCCTCGATGATTGAAGGCATTCGGGGCGGGCGCGGGCCAAAGCTGATTTGGCGCCATAATGATCTGGCCCATCTAGAAGAGCTTTTGCAAACCTTACCTGCAGAAACACCAAAGGTGGTCGCGTTTGAATCTGTTTACTCCATGGACGGAGATTTCGCGCCCATCAAAGAGATTCTGGATCTCGCCGATAAATATAATGCCTTCACCTATTTAGATGAGGTTCACGGTGTTGGCCTTTACGGTGACCAGGGGGGCGGGTTGGCCCAAGCCCAAGGGGTTGCCCACCGTGTAGGGTGCATTGAGGGGACGCTCGGGAAAGCCTTTGGCATTATGGGCGGGTATATCGTCGGTGATGATATTATGGTGGACGCGGTGCGATCCTATGCCTCTAGTTTTATTTTCACAACGGCGTTATCGCCGGTTTTGGTGGCCGGCGCCCTCCAGTCTGCCAAACTTCTCCGTAAAGGGAATGAATTGCGCGCGAAACATCAAGAGCGCGCTGCAAAATTAAAAGAGATGATGCGCTTGGCTGAATTGCCCATTATGGACTCGCCCAGCCATATTGTTCCCCTGATAATTGGGGACCCTATTGAATGCAAGGCGGTGGCAGATACCCTATTGGATGAACACGGTATTTACGTACAGCCCATAAACTACCCCACTGTCTCAAAGGGGACAGAGCGATTGCGGTTCTCCCCAAGTCCTTTGCACACCGATGAGCATATGAGAATTTTGGTGGAGGCCCTAAAGGAGATTTGGGTGGCCCGGGGGCTACGCCGGGCGGCTTGAAAGCCAGATGGCCTCTCGTAAAGGGGCGCTAGGGGGAATGGGAAAGGGTGAGAATGTCCGACGATCTGAATACCCCTTCTTTTTTTCCTGCTACACAGGCGCATGGCCAAGCGCGGTTAAAGGACTTTATCCCCCAGATGGGAAAGGCTTATGCCCAAGGGCGAAATAGGGATTTGGGGCCTGAAGATCGCCGCCATGTCTCTTGTCTCTCTCCCTTTTTACGCCACCGGTTGATCACCGAAGAAGAGGTGCTGCAAACCACTTTAGCGCATTATTCCTATGATGCGGCCCAAAAATTTATCCAAGAGGTGTATTGGCGAGGCTATTTCAAGGGTTGGTTAGAGGCCCGCCCTTGGGTCTGGATCTATTATCAGCAGGCGGTGGAAAAACAGGCAAAAAGTCTGTCTGGGTATCAAAGCAAAACCTATGCGCAAGCCATTGAGGGGCAGACGGAGATTGAATGCTTTAATGCCTGGACGAAAGAGCTTTTAGAGACCGGCTATCTGCATAATCATGCCCGAATGTGGTATGCAAGTATTTGGATCTTCACCTTGCAATTGCCTTGGGTGCTGGGGGCTGATTTTTTCTATCGCCACCTACTTGATGGAGATGCGGCGTCGAACACCCTATCCTGGCGGTGGGTGGCGGGGCTGCACACCAAGGGGAAAAACTATATTGCGCGGGCGGACAATATCCGGAAATATACGGGCAGCAGGTTTGCGCCCGCTGGGCAATTGGCAGAGGACCCTACGCCGCTCGAAGATGATTGGAACGGGGAAGCTGTTGCCTTCCAGGCGCCGTTTCCGATGTTGCCCACCGAGAAACCCCTCCTGGTGCTGCATGAAGAAGATTTGGGGGTTGAGACACTGCCGCTCACATCCACACCGGTTGCGGTGGCCATCTATAGTGACCCCAACCGCCGGTCGACGTTGCCGGTTTCGTCTTTGGTGAAATCCTTTACCGCTGAGGCAGTGGCGGACACAGCGGCTCGTGCCCAGGAGAAATGGTCCGTACCCGTTAAGTCAGTTTCCTCTCTCCATGAGATTGAGGAAATGAAAGGGGAGGAGGGCGCCAAAACCCTTATCATGCCTTACGCGCCGCAAGGTCCTGTGCAGGATGCGCTCGCGCCCCTGCAAGCAGATATTCTGCTGAGGGATTACGACCAGCGGGTCTGGCCCTATTGTGACAAGGGGTTCTTTAAGCTGAAAAAGAAAATTGAGAAGCTGCTTCCGCCTGTCGCATAGTACCAATTATTGAAAACAAACCACTTTATTGTGGCGTGTTTCATCGGGGTGGGCCATTTGCAAAATAAGGGGCGCTAGATCCTCCGGGGTGCGCAAGGTCATGGGGTCCTCCCCCGGCATGGCTTTGGCCCGCATCCCTGTTCGCAGGCGGCCAGGGTCAAGCAGGTTTACCCGCACGGCGCTTTCTTCCATTTCCAACGCATAAGTGTGCACAAGCGCCGCGAAGGCTGACTTGCTAGCTGCATAAGTCCCCCAAAAGGGCGCAAATGCGTGGGTTCGCCCGGTGGTCAGCCCCACATAGCGACCCGCGGGGGAGGCTTTGAGTAAAGGGTCGAGCCCGGCAATGAGCTGCTGGTTGGCTGAAACATTAATGGCAAAGGCTTGATCCCAGACTTTTGGCAAAATATCCGGCACCGGACTTAAGTCCCCCAAAATCCCCGCATTGGCGATGAGAGCATCAAGGCGCCCATAGCGCTCATTCAAAATAGCCGGAAGCTGCGCGAGCGCCGCCCGGTCCGCCAAGTCCGCGGGAATGAGGGAAGCTGTGCCGCGTAACGCCTTGATCTCATCATCCAGCTCCTCTAACGCGCCCACGGTGCGGGCGAGGGCGATGACATGGGCACCCGCCTTAGCAAAGGAGAGGGCGGCGGCCCGGCCAATCCCGCGGGAAGCACCGGTGATGAGGACAATACGGTCTTTATGGGAAGGGGTCGTCATAGGAAATCTTTATCTCAAAAATTAAAGCTGTTCACGGATTTTTTGAGCTGTTTTCTCAAGCTCATCAGCCTCCACCGGATTGCCGCCATGGGGGCTGAGGGCTCGCCCCTCCCACATCGGGATCACATGGAAGTGGAGGTGGAAGACGCTTTGCCCCGCGGCACTGCCGTTAAACTGGACCACGCGCACCCCATCGGGTGAAAGGGCGGCAACGGCGGCTCTCGCCGCTAGTTGACTGGCCAAGATGACTTTTTGTAAGGCATCCTCCGGCATATCGAGGAGGTTTACAGCGGTTGCGGTTTTGGAGATGACCAGCATATGCCCCTCCGACTGCGGAAAAACATCCATGAAGGCAAGCACATGATCATCTTCGAAAATCTTGACCGAAGAGAATTCGCCGCTGATGATTTTGGCGAAGATATTGTCGGGGTCGTAGCTTTTCGTCAGGCTCATGGCTGGTCGTCCTCCTCATCTTTCAGGGGTTGTTTATGGCCGCAATCGCGACAGCGCAACATATCCGTTGGCGGGGCAAAGGGAAGAACCGGGTGCAGCAGAAATAAAAACCAAATATCGGGCCGGAAGGCGCGGATGCGCTTGAGATCATGACTGCCGCAATTTGCGCAAGTTGGCCCCTCTGCCGCCTCCTCGTGAATATCATTCAGAAGCTGTTTGGCGAGATGGACATCCTTTTCATCGGCAACGAGTCGAAACCCATCAAGCCCAATTTGAAGATAGGGCATGGCGGCAAGGCTTTGTTTATCCGCCAAATGCACATCGAGGCCTTGGGCCTTTAAATAGCCTAAGGCGACA
Organism: Pseudomonadota bacterium; assembly: GCA_039026195.1. Classification (GTDB taxonomy): domain Bacteria; phylum Pseudomonadota; class Alphaproteobacteria; order Caulobacterales; family Parvularculaceae; genus Parvularcula. The sequence goes on from JBCCMT010000001.1 coordinate 4,064, forward strand.
TAGGCCTCTTCGGCGTCGGCAAATTGCGCAACCTCTTTCATCCCTCCTTTTTGAAGGGGGTGAAGCCAGAAAGATAGTCTATATCTGCATCTACCTGCTCGCGTTCCGCCTCTAAGAACCGCGCCACCGCCTCCCGAAAAGAGGGGTTGGGCAGCCAATGGGCCGAATAGGTGGTCATGGGGCGATAGCCCCGAGCAATTTTATGTTCCCCTTGGGCGCCGGCCTCCACATATTTCAGGCCATGGGCGAGGGCGTAATCAATGGCCTGATAATAGCAGATCTCAAAATGCAAAAAGGGGATATGCTCCGTACAGCCCCAATAGCGGCCATAAAGCGTATTCCCGCCGATCAGGTTGAGGGCCCCGGCGATATATCGCTCCCCCCGGCGCGCCATAATAAAGAGGAGCTTGTCCGCCATTCGTTCTCGAATTTGCGAAAAAAAAGTGCGGGTGAGGTAGGGCGTGCCCCATTTCCGGCTGCCGGTATCTTGGTAAAACCGCCAAAATTGGTCGAGATGGGCCTCGGTGATGTCATCGCCAGAGAGCCAATCGATGCTGAGCCCCGTCTGGGCGATGCTCTCCCGTTCCTTCCGCAGGGCTTTTCGCTTGCGGGAGGCAAGGGCATCCAAAAACCCGGCCCAAGTGCCATAGCCGTCATCCTCAAACCGATATTGCTGACCGGTGCGGATGAGATAGCCAGATTTTGCAAGGGCCGCTTGCTCTACGGGCGTGCAGAAATTGATATGAAGGGAGGAGACGCCAAGCTCCTCCGTCACTTGCGCCGCCGCCGAAGCCAGTGCGCTGATGTCTTCGCCCGGGGCCGTGAACAGTCGCCGGCCCGTGGCGGGGGTGAAGGGCACTGCGCCTAACAGCTTGGGATAATATCGCCCCCCAGCGCGGGTATAAGCATCGGCCCAGCCGTGGTCGAAAATATACTCCCCCTGGCTATGACCCTTTAAATAAAGGGGCATCACGCCGACAATGTCATCATCGCGGGAGAGGACAAGATGCTGGGGCGCCCAGCCCACCTCCGCCCGGACAGAGCCTGAGGTCTCTAGGCTGTGCAGAAAATCGTAAGCGGTAAAAGGGCAATAGGGGGCGTTCCCATCCCCTTGGACAATGCGGTTCCAGGTGGTTTTGCCGATGTCTGCAAGGCTGCCCACGGTTTGGGCGGTAAGGGGGGAGGAGGAACCATCGGCCATACCCCTTACTTGGGTTGATCAGCGGCGGGAGGCAACCGCGCCGATCCGCGCGGGGTAAACTTGTGGAGGGGAATAAAAGATCTTCCTCAAAAGAAGCTTGCCCTTAACGAAAGCCTGCTTATGGTGCGCGCAATTGATGAGGACAACATGCACGATATTCGGTTTATTAAAGAAAACCCTGACATTTTTGACGCTAACATGGCCAAGCGCGGCGCGAACTATCGCGCGGAAGATCTGATCGCCCTGGATGACGCCCGGGTGGCTAACACCCGCGCCATGAATGACGCCCAGGCGGCACAAAAATCAGCCTCAAAGAAAATTGGCGCGGCCAAAGCCTCCGGCGATGAGGCGGCTGCGGCCAAGGTCATGGAAGAGGTGGCAAGCCTGAAGGCAGAGGTCCAAGCGCTCGAGGCAAAGGACCGTGAGCTGAGTGATGATGTGCGCACGGCCCTCCTGCCCATTCCCAACCTGTTGGCCGATGATGTGCCAGAGGGCGATGGCGAGGACGATAATGTTGAGCTGCGCACATGGGGGGAAATTAAAGAGATCGCCTCGCCTAAGGATCATGTGGATCTGGGCGAAGCTTTGGGCCAAATGGATTTTGAACGGGCGGCGATTTTGTCCGGTGCCCGCTTTACGCTGTTGCGGCGGGATTTGGCGAAGCTAGAGCGGGCCCTGGCCCACTTCATGCTGCAAACCCATACGGAGGAGTTTGGATATGAAGAAATCTCTCCCCCCGCCCTGGTGCTGCCAGAGATTTTAGAGGGTACGGGTCAATTGCCAAAGTTTGAGGAGGATCTCTTTAAAACCACAGGGGATCATTACCTTATTCCCACCGCTGAGGTGCCGCTCACCAATATGGTACGGGATGATATTTTAAGCGGGGAGGCTTTGCCGAAACGCTATACTGGCTGGACCCATTGCTTCCGGTCAGAGGCGGGCTCCTCAGGGAAGGATACCCGCGGGATGATCCGGGTGCATCAATTCTCAAAGGTGGAGCTGGTGTCTGTCACGACGCCGGAAACCTCTTGGGAGGAGCATGACCGCATGACCGAGTGTGCGGAGCATGTGTTGAAACAGCTTGAGCTGCCCTTCCGCACCGTGGTGCAATGTACCGGCGATATCGGCTTTGGGTCGCTCAAAACCTACGACCTTGAGGTCTGGCTGCCGGGTCAGCAAAAATATCGGGAGATTTCCTCTTGCTCTAATTGCGGCGACTTCCAAGCGCGGCGCATGAATGCCCGCTTCCGGCGGGAGGCGAAGGGCAAGCCTGAATTCGTCCATACCCTGAATGGCTCCGGCCTGGCCGTGGGCCGGACTGTGGTGGCGGTGGTGGAGAATTACCAAAACCCCGATGGCTCGATCACCGTGCCGGCGGTGCTGGTCCCCTTTATGGGCAAAGCCAAAATTGAGGCAGCATAGGCCTCATGCGGATTTTATGCTCCAATGATGATGGCATTCACGCCCCGGGGCTGTTGACCTTAGAGGAGATCGCTCGCGAGCTGTCCGACGATGTCTGGACCGTCGCGCCAGAGGTGGACCAGTCGGGCATGTCCCGCTCCATCACCCTCACACGGCCCCTACGGGTACGGAAGGTGTCGGAGCAACGCTATGCCGTGGACGGAACGCCGACGGATTGTGTGCAGTTGGGGGTCAGCCAGATTGTGAAGGGCGTAAAACCCGATCTTATTCTGTCGGGCGTCAATAATGGGCAAAATATTGCCGAAGATGTGACCATGTCGGGCACCATCGCCGCGGCGTTCCAGGGCATGACCTTGGGCATTCCCTCCATCGCCCTTTCCCAAAGCCGATCGGACCGAGAACAAACTCGCTGGCACACAGCGGAAGCCCATGGGCCGAAAATTATCCGCAAACTGCTCGATGCCGGCTGGCCCTCCGATGTGGTGATGAACCTCAACTTCCCTGATCGGGAGCCAGAAGATGTCAACGGCATTGAGGTGGTGGAGCAGGGCCAGCGGGAGAAGGTAGAGCTGTTCACGGAGGAACGGACAGACCTTCGCCAGCGTCGCTATTATTGGTTTGGTTTTTCAAGCGCAAAAAGCTCTCCTCCCACTGGGACTGACCTGCGGGCCATTTATGATGGGAAGATCGCGATCACGCCCTTGCACTTAAGCTTGACCCATGAGGGCGCGAGGGCGTATTTGGCGGATCTTTTCTAGAAGCGCTAACTCATCAAATACTAAAGCATAATATAATTTGCTTAAACACCTTCTTCGTCCTTCGAGATGCCACCCTCATCCTGAGGTACTGCTTTAGCAGCGTCAAAGGGGAGTGGCTCCTCAGGATGAGGAAGGTAACCAAGAGCTTTTATTGTTCTGATGTTAAAGGTGAGGCAGGTAAACGCAAGACATCGAACGTCTTGGGACGGACGCTCGATGTCAATTCATTATTCCGCCGCTTGCGGCATCTCTAACGCCGCGAGATATTTTTCTGCTTCCAGCGCGGCCATACAACCCATCCCGGCGGCGGTCACCGCCTGGCGGTAGGTTTCGTCGGTGACATCCCCCGCCGCATAAACGCCTGGCACAGAGGTGGCGGTGGAATCCGGTGCGGTGTCGATATAGCCACTGTCATTCATATCGAGCTTGCCCTTAAATAGCTCCGTCGCGGGGGCATGGCCAATGGCAATGAAGATCCCATGCAGATCAATATCGATGGTCTCCTCCCCAACGGTGGAGGCGAGCCGCGCGCCGGTAACGCAAGCGGGATTTTCTGTCCCCAAAATCTCTTCCAGCTGACGGTTCCACAAGATTTCCACTTTGGGGTGGTTAAACAAACGCTCCTGCAAAATGCGTTCAGCACGGAGGCTGTCGCGGCGGTGGATGAGCACCACTTTTTCCGCAAAATTGGTCAAGAACAATGCTTCTTCCACAGCTGTGTTGCCGCCGCCCACGACGCCCACGGTTTTGCCGCGATAGAAAAAGCCGTCGCAAGTGGCACAGGCTGAAACGCCGCCACCCATAAATTTCTCTTCCGACGGGATGCCGAGCCATTTGGCTTGCGCGCCCGTGGCGATCACCACCGTGTCGGCGGTGTAGACATCCCCGCTATCCCCCACAAAGCGGTAGGGGGTGACGTTCAAATCCGCTTCAACAATAATATCGTTAATCATCTCCGTGCCCACATGGGCGGCTTGTTTCTCCATCTGCTCCATCAGCCAAGGGCCCTGGATCACATCCTCAAAGCCGGGATAGTTTTCCACATCTGTGGTGATGGTCAGCTGCCCGCCGGGTTGAAGACCCCGCACCATCACGGGCTTCAGCATGGCGCGAGCTGCGTAAATGGCGGCGGTATAGCCCGCCGGGCCGGAGCCGATAATCAATATTTTCGTGTGCTTTGTGTCTGTCATCATATCACCCGCTGAAGCCTTGAAATCACTTCTTTTGGAGACCTGAGATATAGGGCAATGCCAACTGGTTCAAGGTCTTTAAAAAGAGGTCATCCCCGAAAGCCGTCCGGCCTATCCGAGATCTATAATAAAGGATGGAAGCTCTGCTCTTAAAAAGCGAACCTTACTGAGCTTATAGGCCCCGGTATTTGCTATGCAAAACCGCGATAACAAAAGGCTTACTCTCTTTTCTCGCCCTCAAAGCTTCTTATGTAATTTAAATAAGGAGATGGCCATGGCGCGACCTGTCACTGTTACATTAGAACATTCACTTGGAGTAGAGGGGGCCAAAACCCGCATTGATGAGCGGTTTGGGGATTTGCAAAAGTCCATTGCTGGCAATCTTGGCCTAAAATTTGAGAGATCTTGGGCGGATGACCAATTGCAATTCATCGCCAAGGGCCTGGGTCAGAAAATCACAGGTGAAATTGATGTTTTCCCCCAACATGTGCGGATCACCGTGGTTTTGCCGGGCTTACTTGCCAATATGGCCGACGCCTTAAAGGGGCGGGTGGAAAAACAAGGTCAGATTTTGCTAGAGGCAAAGTAACCCCTGCCCAAATTTAGGAAATTCCCTTAAAGCCCCTCCCATGACACTTAAAAATTACACGCCCCTCGCGCTGATCGCCGCGGATGAAGAAGATATTGAGGTGGTCTCTAGCCTCCTCCAAGATGCGGTGGTGAAGGTGGGCGACATGACCTACCTACCAGCAGCGCGTCGCTTTGCCTTTGTTGCCAACCGTTTCGTATGGGAGGAGGGGCAACAAAAGCGGTTCGGCCCTTTCACGCGCGTTCGGGTGGGGGTCCATGTGGATGATGTCCGCGCCGTTCGCACAAAGGCGGTGCGCATGGACGCCAAAGGGGCAGTGGTGAATATCTTGAATATCGACTTTACGCGAGCGCAAGAGGGGGCTGGTCTTTTCACCTTTACCCTGGCCGGGGGCGGGGCCATTGCGCTCGAAGTTGAAGCCATTAACATGAGTGTACGTGATATCTCTGAGCCTTGGCGTACACAGAACAAACCAAATCACGAAATCGAATAGCTATGGTCCGTATTTTAAAGTCCACCGCCCCTGATTTTGGAGAAGCTTTTGCTGAGCTTCTCACCTTAAAGCGTGAGAGTTCCAGCGATGTGAGTGCCATTGTGGCAGGCATCATCAATGATATTCGCGCTGAAGGGGATGAGGCGCTTATCCGGTATACGGAAAAATTTGATCGCTTTTCTGTGGAAGAAAAAGGCCTTAACGTCTCAGAGGAAGAGGTGGAGGCCGCTTGGAAGGCATGTACCCCTGAAGCCCTCACAGCGCTAGAAGGGGCTGCAACACGCATCGAGGCTTATCACCAAAAACAAATGCCGCAAGATGAGCGCTACACGGATGCCCAAGGGGTCGAGCTTGGGTGGCGGTGGACGCCGATTGATGCGGTGGGGCTTTACGTCCCCGGTGGCCTTGCGGCCTATCCCTCCAGTGTGCTGATGAATGCTATACCTGCGCGGGTGGCCGGGGCGAGACGTCTTGTTATGGTGGTGCCCACCCCAGAGGGGCATGTGAACCCCCTTGTTTTGGCCGCCGCGAAACTAGCTGGCGTCAGTGAAATTTATCGCATTGGCGGGGCGCAAGCGGTGGCCGCCTTGGCTTATGGGACCCAAACTATTCAACCCGTGGATAAAATTGTGGGCCCCGGCAACGCCTTTGTGGCGGCGGCGAAACGTCAAGTCTTTGGGCAAGTGGGGATTGATAGTATTGCAGGGCCGTCGGAAATTCTGGTGGTGGCCGATGGGCAAAATAATCCTGACTGGATTGCGGCGGATCTGTTAAGTCAAGCCGAGCATGACCCGTCTTCGCAAAGTATCCTCATCACGGATGATGAAGGTTTCGCAAAAAAAGTTGAGAAAGCAGCGGCGGCACAAATTAAGGAAAGTCCGCGATCTGAAATTACCGCCCAGGCGTGGGCCGATAACTCTGCGCTGATCACCGTTGCTCACCTCGAGGAGGCGATCCCCCTGGTGAACCGGTTGGCGCCAGAGCATTTGGAGTTGGCGGTGGAGGAGCCGCAAGCGCTTTTGACGGAGATCCGCCATGCGGGGGCCATCTTTATGGGCCGGTATACGCCAGAGGCGATTGGTGATTATGTGGCCGGACCAGACCATGTGTTGCCCACGGCCCAAGCGGCGCGTTTTTCCTCCGGCCTCTCCACGCTTGATTTCCTTAAGCGCACCAGCCTGATTTCTTGCACACCAACGGCCCTTCAGGCCATTGGGCCCATGGCGGTGACCTTGGCGGAAGAAGAAGGGCTGTGGGCCCACGGGCAATCTATCTCTCTTCGGTTAAAAAGTGAGACATTTTAGGGTCACTATGTCCTAACCTGCTTTGAATGGTTGCAGTGCACATAAAACTAAGCTGTGGTAATGATTAAACCTTAGCGCTTGGACATATGATGACTGATCACCGCCTCATTGACATTGATATTGATGCGACGTCTCTCTCTTCCATCAGGAGTGATATTGAGCATGAGCGTAAAGTGGCCATGCATGATCTGCTGGCCGAAAATGAGTTTGCTCCAGTGGGGGTGGATCACCCTGGGCCTTTTGCGTTGAAGCTATCAGAACGGGATGGCAGGCTGGTTTTTGATATTCGGGCCGAGGATGGCAGCACGATTGCCGCGCATCATTTATCCCTCACGCCCTTACGGCGGCTGATCAAAGATTATTTTCTATTGTGCGAGACCTATTACGATACCATAAGGGCAGCCATGCCAGAGAAACTGGAAACCGTAGATATGGCCCGCCGGTCCGTCCATAATGAGGGGACAGAAGTGCTGCAAGCACGACTCGAAGGGAAGATTGACGTTGACTTTGAAACAGCGCGTCGTCTCTTCACCCTGATCTGTAGCTTTTCCATGCGCGCCGCCAATCGGGGGGAGCGCGCGTGAGTGAACCGGTCACCTCCCTGCTTTTCGCTTGTAATATGAATTCTGTCCGCTCCCCCATGGCGGAGGCCTTGGCTCGCCATTATTTTGGCACGGCGGTAAAGGTTGAAAGTTGCGGGGTGTATAAAGGCTATACCGACCCTTTTATCGGGATGATTTTATCGGAAAAAGATATCTCCCTCGACCCCAATGCGCCTAAGGATTTTAGTGAGGTTCAGGTTAAAAGCTTTGATAAGGTGGTGGCGCTCACCCCAGAGGCGGCTAAATCCGCGCGCGCCTTAGGGGCAGAGGTTGTTTATTGGGATATCGCAAATCCCACCGATGTGCGCGGCAGTGATGAAGACCTCATGAAGGCCTATCGCGATTGTCGTGAGACGCTGAATACACTCATACAATCCAGCTTCGATGCTGCTGAATAGTATATTTGTGAACTATAGTTCACATAATTGTTGATCTCTAAAAGACTGTGAACTATAGTTCACATATGATAGGCATTCGCCAAACGGCAGAATATCAAAAATGGTTTGATAAGCTGCGGGATCAACAAGCGAGAGCTCGTATTAATATCCGTATTCGTCGTCTCTCATTAGGACATTTTGGCGATGTCAAAACTGTGGGCCAAGGCGTGAGTGAGCTCCGTATACCCTATGGTCCGGGCTATCGGCTTTACTTCACGAGGCAATATGAAGAGCTTATTTTGCTTCTCTACGGTGGGGATAAGTCAAGCCAAGAGCGCGATATTGCCCGCGCCCATGCAATGATGAAGGACTTATAAAATGACTTTAGAAACAATGCAGTGGGATGCTGCTACGCATTTGAAAACCGCTGAAGATATTGCGCTTTACCTTGAGGCCGCTTTTGAAGATGGCACCCCGTCGGTCATCACAGCTGCCCTTGGGGATGTGGCGCGTGCCCAAGGCATGACCAGAATCGCAAAAGAGGCTGGGGTGACCCGGGAGGCACTCTACAAAGCGCTCAGCGATAGAGGCGATCCAAAATTGACCACCTTACTCGGGCTTTTCAACGCCTTAGGATTGCATCTGTCCCTGAAACCTCAAGTCAAATAGTCTTGAAAAGCATATCAGGCCCAAAAGACAGGGTGGGAAAAAATGATCAAGATAAAGCTTTGCCTTGACCTTTGCGCCATGCACCCCCAAATCGCCACTCTCTGATGAAAATAGGATCCGCATGGCTAAAGAAGAATTACTTGAGTTTTCAGGCACAGTGGAAGAGCTCTTGCCCAATGCCACGTTCCGGGTGAAGCTTGAAAATGACCATGAAATCATCGCCCATACTGCAGGGAAAATGCGGAAAAACCGTATTCGCGTGCTGGCAGGGGACAAGGTGCTCGTGGAAATGACCCCTTATGATTTGACCAAGGGTCGTATCACCTATCGCTTCAAATAAGCGGACGGGCGGATTATATGCCCTCTTTCATTTTAGCCAGTGCATCACCGCGTCGGCAACAGCTCCTGGCCCAAATTGGGTTCACGCCCAATCAGATTATTCCCGCAGATATTGATGAGACAGAAAAGCCAAGCGAGCTGCCTCGCGCGCTGGCTGGGCGCTTGGCCTTGGAAAAGGGGCAGGTTGTGGCGGCCGCGCACCCAGGGCAAGTGATTTTATCGGCGGACACCGTCGTCGGCGTGGGGCGACGTATTCTCCCCAAAACGCAAAACCCCGAAGAGGCGGCGGATTGTCTAGCGCTTCTCTCTGGGCGGTCCCACCGGGTTTTTACCGGCGTGGCGTGCCTTGGGCCTGAGGCGACAGAGATCAGAACGCGGGTGGTGGAAACCCGGGTGAAGGTCAAGCGGTTAAGCAAAGCTGAGATCAGAGCTTACCTTGATTGTGGGGAGTGGCGGGGCAAAGCCGGCGGCTATGGCATCCAAGGGGCGTTTTCCGCCTTCATCATTTCCATGATTGGCAGCTATTCAAACGTTGTGGGCCTACCGCTTTATGAGACCGCTAATCTGCTCACCGCGGCCCTGGGGCGGCCCCTTGATTTTGGCGATCTGTCATGAGCCGGATGATCATCATTGATCAGAGCCCCATCGAAACGCGTCTTGCGCGAGTGGAGAACGGGCAGGTGGTCCAACTGGCTCACCTTTACCCTGGGCGAAAAGAGATCCTCCGGGGCAGCCTTTATCACGCGCGGGTCACGCAGATTGATAATCGTTTGAATGCGGCTTTTTGCGATTTAGGCGATCCCCAGGGGTTTTTACGGCGGCAGGGCCGCTTGGCACCGAAGGGGAGCCTCATCCCTGTGGAGGTTCGTCGCGAGCCGATTGGCGACAAAGGGCCTGACTTAACGGATCGCGCCGTGTTGCGCTTGCCCCTCGTCACCCTACCCATTGGCCATGACCCGCGCCCGGGGCCCATTGAGGCGGAGGATGATGAGGCCGCCGTCGCGCAGGCGCTGGACCTGGCGGAAACCTTTGCCCAGCAAGATGTGCCGGGTTCGTTCGAAGCTGTGCCCGATCTTATCAAAGCCTTCACGCGCCTCGCCAATGGCGGGGTAGATGAGGTGGCGGTGACCCAAGCCAGCCTAAAGTCCGTCCTCGCCCCTTTCTTGCATAATGCAGTACCTATCGAAGTGGCAGAGCTAGGCCCCGTCCGGCAGCTGCTCGATGAAGCGCAAGAGGATGCCCTGGCCCGGCGGGTGGACCTCCCCGGGGGTGGCTGTCTTGTCATTGACCAGGCGGAGGCCTTAACAGCGATTGATATCGATCTGGGCAAGCAGAGCGGCCAATCGGCGAAGGGTGCAGGCGAGCGGTTGCTGACCGAAAGCCTTGAGGCACTCAGCTGGTATGCGCGACTTTCCGACTTGGGCGGACAAATTGTGGTGGACGTCCCTCGCGCGGCCATCGCGGCACCGAAAATCATCCGGGATCGGTTGACCCGCACCTTCCGTCCCTTGGGCCGGGTGGGTGTGCCCGCGGTCACGCCAGAGGGGCTGTGCGTCGTCATCGCCCCGCGCGCGGGTCCTTCCGTGCTCAACCGCCTAACGGAAAGGGCTGGTGGGACCGTGCGGGAGGGGCGAAACTCTCGCCCAGATACCGCTGCGGCCATGGCCTATCGCGAGCTAGAGGCGGCCTTGCTCGCTGATCGTGCCTGCCCTCAACGATTGGTGTGCAGTAAAGATATTCTGCCCTATTTTGTGTCCGGCAGCCCAGCGCTGACCGCCCTAGAGGCCACCTATGGTCCGCGTATCACCATTGTGGAGGAGGCCCCCGCCCATGACAACACAAACGCCTAAGTCCCTGATGTCTAAACCTCTGGGCCGTTGCCCCATTTGCCAAAAGCCCACCGTAGAAGAGTATGCCCCCTTTTGCTCAAAACGTTGTGCTGATATTGATTTAAATCGATGGTTGAGCGATGGCTATGCAATCCCCGGGGGCGACGATGAAAGTGCGGGGTCTGAGGAAACATGACAGATACCATGCCCCATCTCCTCCTGGTGGATGATGAACCCTCGATCCATGAGCCGCTCTCGGACTATTTAACCCAAAATGGTTTTCAAGTGTCGGTGGCGGCGCGGGCGGGCGCGGCGCGGGAGGTGTTGCAGGCTCAAGACATCGATCTTTTGTTGCTGGATATTATGATGCCGGGGGAGGATGGCTTAAGCCTGATGCGGGATATTCAAACCGAGCGGGGGCTGCCCATCATCCTTCTCACCGCAAAGGCGGAGGAGACGGACAAGATTGTGGGGCTTGAGCTGGGGGCGGATGATTATGTGACCAAACCCTTTAACCCGCGGGAGCTGTTGGCCCGCATCCGCGCTTTGCTCCGCCGGGTGCAACCTCTTCCCGCAACGGAGGAGGCGCATGTCTATCAGTTTGCCGGGTTTCGCCTGAACGAACGCCGGCGGCGATTGCAAGATAAGGCTGGGGAGGAAATAACCCTGACGGGCGGTGAATATGCCCTTCTTCTGGCGCTGGTGATGCAATCAAACCATGTGCTGAGCCGAGACCAGTTGCTCGATGCCACCCAGGGGCGGGAGGCGGGCGTCTTTGACCGCAGTATCGATAATCAAATCAGCCGTCTTCGGAAGAAAATTGAGCCGGACCCCAAAACACCGACCTTGATTAAAACGGTGCGGGGGGGCGGTTATGTTCTCTCCGCCCAGGTGGTCCGCGCGTGAGGGTTTTTCCCAAATCCCTCGTGGGGCAGTTGGCGGTTGTCATTGCGGTGGCATTGCTCATCGCCCAAGGGGTGAATTTATTTCTGCTGCTGCAATCGCGGGAGCGGATCACGCAACTCCAGCTGGAAACAATTTTTGAGCGGTTTGCGGATGATGTTGCCACTATAGAAGAAAGAAATCTTTCCCTTAAGGGTCGCTTGCCCTTGCGGGGGGAGCGTCCTTTCCGTCGGCGGCTTTTCTTTCTTTCTGACACCCCCCAGGCGAATGAAGATAATTTTGCCGATAAAGAAACGGCCATCTTAAGGGAAGTGCTCTTATCAGCGAAGCTGCCGGGGGCGGAGGCTGCCTTTGCCAGCCCCCTTACCGGGCCCCCAAGGGGGCAGATGCGTCCATCCTCCGTGCAGGAGCGGTCTTCGCACCCTGCTCTGGTTCTTTCTCTTCCGTATGGGGAAGGGCAGTGGGTGAATGGGGTTTATCCAGCCCCGCGTCCCAACCCCCTTCGCCTTGCGCCTGTGGTGGTGCAGACGGTGGTCATTTATACGGTCCTATTATTTGCAGTTATTCTCCTCATACGGCGGTTATCAGCCCCCCTGTCGCGGCTGACAGAGGCTGCAGAAAAGGTCATGACACCCGATGCCCCGCCGTCATTACCCCCTGAAGGTCCGGCTGATATTCAGGCGCTGACACTAGCATTTGAAAACATGCGGGCCCGCATCCGAGCGCTTTTTAAAGAAAAAGACATGATGTTGGGGGCCATTGGCCATGACCTGCGTACGCCACTTACATCTTTGCGCATTCGGGTGGAAACGATAGAGGATGAGCGTTTACGGGAGAAGATGATCACCAGTATTGAGGAGCTGTCCTTCATGTTAGAAGACATCCTCAATCTAGCGCGCAATGGGCAAGAGGGGGCGACTGCGACGTCTTTCGCCCTGCACACCCTTATCCAAGAGGTGGTAGACGGATTTTTACAAGATCAAGGGCGTCTATCCTGCCGCCCCCTACCGGAAAGCATCATTTCCGGCTATCCGCTCTTATTGCGGCGGGCCTTGCAGAACCTCATTGAAAATGGCCTGCGATATGGGAATCAAGTGACTGTCTCCATAAATCAAAATACAGATTATATAGACATTCACATCGATGATGATGGCCCGGGGATGAGCGAGGAGGAACAGGCCACCCTCCGCCAGGCGTTCACCCGGGGGGAGGCCTCCCGCAACAAAACCACAGGCGGTGTGGGGTTAGGGTTGGCCTTGGCAGAAAAAGCCGCTGAAGCCCATGGCGGTGCTCTTTTGCTGAAGATGCGAGAGGAGGGTGGCCTCCGCGCTACCCTCCGCCTGAAGAGTGTCAGCTAATATATTTGTCATCCCGGTTTCGAGCGAAAGCGAGAAGACCGGGATCCATAATAGCGAATGTTTGTCTACTCGCATCACTCATACCACCTTGAATTATGGGTCCCGGACACTGGCGATGCCAGTTCCGGGATGACAGGTCGAATTAGCGAAAAGGCAACAAGCTAAATTCGTTCGCCGTTCTGCTCTAACTCGATAGCCAGCCGCCCTTTTCAAGGTGGGCCACAATTTTTTCCGCCGCTTCCGCTGCGCTCATATCCACCGTGTTAATGGTAATCTCAGCATTGCGGGGAGGTTCGTAAGCGGAGTCGATGCCTGTGAAGTTTTTAATCTCACCTGCTCGCGCTTTTTTATAAAGACCCTTCACATCCCGTTGCTCAGCGACATTCAGGGGCGTGTCCACATGGACTTCGATGAATTCGTGGGTCTCAAACAGCTCCCGCGCCATGCGACGCTCATCCCGGAAGGGGGAGATAAACGCGGAGAGGGCGATCAGCCCGGCATCCACCATCAGCTTGGCGGTCTCGGCCACCCGGCGGATATTTTCCACCCGGTCCGCGTCCGTAAAGCCAAGGTCTTTATTCAGGCCGTGGCGAACATTGTCCCCATCCAGAATATAGGTATGGCGACCCATATCGTGGAGGCGTTTTTCCACCAAATTCGCGATGGTGGATTTCCCGGCACCAGACAGGCCCGTGAACCAAAGAAGGGCAGGCTTTTGAAGCTTCAGGCTGGCGCGCTCGTCTTTACCGACTTCGAGGTCTTGCCAGACCACATTGTCCGCGCGGCGGAGGGAGTAGTCCACCATCCCAGCGCCCACGGTGGCATTGGTTTGCTTGTCGATGATGATAAAGCTGCCGGTCTGGCGGTTGTCCTGATACGCATCAAAGGCGATGGGGGAGGCAAGGTTGAGCTTCACCACCGCAATTTCATTTAAGGAAAGGGTTTTGCCAGGCTGCTCTTCTAATGTATTGACATCAATTTTGTTTCGCAGGTCTGTGACAGTGCCTGCTATTGTACGGTTCGTGGTTTTGAAGAGATATTGCCGGCCGGGCAGCATGTCATCATCGGCCATCCAAATCATTTTGGCGGCAAACTGGTCTGACTGATGCGCAGGGTCATCTTTCCCGCAGATGATATCGCCGCGGGAGATATCGATTTCATCCGTGAGGGTGAGGGTCACCGCCTCCCGTTTTTCAGCGCGGGTCTGCTCCCCATCCATGGTGACAATGCTCGCCACGGTGGAGCGCTTGCCGGAGGGGATCGTGATGATGGGATCCCCCACAGCGATATGACCACTGGCCACCGTGCCGGAGAAGCCGCGGAAATCAAGGTTGGGCCGGTTCACCCATTGGACAGGCATCCTGAAGGAAGTGCTATCATCTTCGCTAAAATCAAGGTCCTCCAGGTAAGGAAGAAGGGGCGGGCCGTCATAATACGGCGTTTTGTCCGAGGGCGACGTAATATTATCTCCGGCCAGTGCGGACATGGGGATGCAAAGGGTGGAGGCAAAGCCAAGATCCTTTGAAAACTCTCGATAGTCCGCTTCGATTTCCTCAAACCGCTCTTGGGAATAGTCCACCAAATCCATTTTATTAACGGCCACCACCACATGTTTGATGCCGAGGAGGGAGCAAATGAAGCTATGGCGGCGGGTCTGCACCATGAGCCCTGCGCGGGCATCCACCAGCAAAATAGCGACGTCTGCGGTGGAGGCGCCGGTGGCCATATTGCGGGTATATTGCTCATGCCCTGGGGTGTCGGCGACAATGAATTTCCGTTTATCGGTGGAGAAAAAGCGGTAGGCCACATCGATGGTGATGCCCTGTTCCCGCTCAGCGGCTAGGCCATCCACCAGCAAGGCAAAGTCGATATTCTCCCCTTGGGTGCCGGACTTTTTCGAATCCGTCTCTAGGGCCGCCACTTGATCTTCATACAGCATTTTGGAATCATAAAGCAGGCGACCGATCAGGGTCGACTTCCCATCATCTACAGAGCCGCAGGTGATAAACCGCAATAGCGATTTATTCTCATGCTTGGCCAAATAGGCGACAACATCTTTTTCAATGAGAGCGGTATCTTCAGCGGACGTGGTCATTAGAAATAGCCCTCTTGTTTTTTCTTTTCCATGGAGGCGGCTTGGTCGCGGTCAATGACCCGGCCTTGGCGTTCCGAACTGGTGGTCAATAACGTTTCTTGAATAATTTCTTCTAAGGTGGTCGCTCGGCTTTCCACCGCCCCAGTAAGGGGGTAGCAGCCCAAGGTGCGGAAACGAACCCATTTATGCTCAACGGTCTTCCCCTCCATGGGGATGCGGTCATCATCCACCATAATCAGGGTGCCATCATGTTCCACCACAGGGCGCTCGGCGGCAAAATACAGATCGGGGATTTTGATTTGCTCGCGATAGATATATTGCCAGATATCGAGTTCTGTCCAATTGGACAGCGGGAAGACTCGCATGGTCTCCCCCTTATGGATGCGCGTATTGTAAATACTCCAAAGCTCAGGACGCTGATTTTTCGGATCCCACCGGTGGCCGGGCGCGCGGAAGGAGAAAATACGTTCCTTCGCGCGAGACTTTTCTTCATCCCGCCGGGCCCCGCCAAAGGCGGCATCAAAGCCATATTTATCAAGGCCCATTTTCAGGCTTTGGGTTTTCATTACATCGGTGTGATAGGCACTACCATGGGTGAAGGGGCCAATGCCTTCCTTCACGCCATCTTCATTAATGTGCACATGCAGTGTGAGGCCCAGCTCTTTCGCAAGATTATCGCGAAACTCGATCATCTCCCGAAACTTCCAGGTGGTGTCCACGTGCATAAAGGGAAAGGGCGGCTTTGAGGGATAAAAGGCTTTTAGGGCCAAATGCAGCATGACGGAGCTGTCTTTCCCGATGGAATAAAGCATCACGGGATTTTCACATTCCGCGGCAACCTCGCGCATGATGTGAATGGCTTCCGCTTCAAGACGGTCTAGATGGGTGAGGGTCATAAATGATGTCCTTGGGCAAGGCGCGAAGAGGTTATGGCGGCTAGATTTTATCTCTGATAAGGTTGATGTATAAATAGGCCAGTTGATGAGTGTTATGGGCCCTCATGCAAGGGGAAGTCCACTTTCGTCAAGACGACTTAAACGAATAGTGGGTTAAGCAATTCTACAAATATCAAGGGAATGGGTCATAGCGATGATCAAAATGATAAGTCTATGGGGGGTGAGGGCTGCGGTCTTAGGGGCGGCTGCAACATTACACGCGCAACCTGCGTATGAAATTGAGACAGTTCCGCTGCTGGAGGCAGTGCAGGATGTGCTCAAAACCAGCCCCGGCTTACGGGCAGAGGAAGAACGCCTGCGCGCGGCGGAACAGGCGGTGGCCTCCGCCCGAGCGGCAGGTCTACCCAATGTGTCCCTAGCAGCGAGTTCAACGGTGAATGACCAAAGCTTCGACCCCGGCCCTGAAGGGGAGGAGCTGTTTGAAGGTCTTTTCGGGGGTGGCGGTCCTGGCGATGACGCCGGCGGGGGCGGCATTGCCATTGCCAATGACGGGATCATTGAACAGAACCAAGCCAACCTGTCGGTCACGCAGCCGCTTTTTACTGGCTTGCGGATCAAAAACTCCATCGAAGAGGCGAAATTCAGCGTGAAGGCGGCTCAAGCCCAATATGAAGGCGTGCGACAGGATTTCGCTGTGCGGGTGGCGGAGGCGCATCTTACGGTTTTTACCGCTGAAGAGCAGATGAAGTCTGTAGAGAAAAGCTTTGAAAGTGTCTCCAACGCCGCAAAAGCAGCGCAAATTTCTTTTGAGGAGGGGCAGGGGACAAAAACCGATGTGGCCCTGGCCGATGCGCAATTGGCGCTGACGAACGCCAGGCTGGCCCAAAGTCTATCTGATAATGTCTCTGCACGGAACGCTTATGTGGCCCTTGCGGGCCGCCCCCCGGCGCTGGTGAATTTTGATGAGGCGGTCTTGCCAGTGCCCGATGACCCTGAGGCGGTGGTGGCCGCCGCGGTGGAGAAAAGCCCACAGGTGCGTGCCGCTGTCTTTCTGGCCGATGCGCGCATGGCGGGGGAGCGGGCTGCAAGGGGCCAACGGTCCCCCACCCTGCAGCTACGGGGCGCGCTGAGTTATGCGGAGAATAATATTTTTGAAGGGGACACAACGGAGAATGCAACCCTGACGGCGGAGCTGTCCATGCCCCTCTTCCAAGGCGGGGCCATTGGGGCGGATATTCGCCGCGCCGCCGCTGATGCGCGGGCCAGCCGCTTTAGCCTTGCCGAAGCGCGGGCCAATGCGGAGGCGAATGCCCGCACGGTGTTTGCACGATACCAAGCAGCGGTCATTGCGCGAGAAGCGGCCACCGCTCGCTTAAATGCTTCTGAGCTGGCCTTCCGCGGGGTGGTTTTGGAAAGAGATGTGGGTCAGCGGAGCATTTTGGATGTTTTGCAGGTGGAGGCAGATTTGCTCGACGCCCGGGTGGCGGAGCTGGAAGCGCGGCGGAACCTGATTTTAGCCTCCTACCGCGTGCGCTTTATTATGGGAGACCTGTTGTCCGCGCCGCAGCGCTGAGGTCTTGCGCTTTAAGGGCCTGACCCATAAATTTGGGGAATGGCTAAACTTATCCCCGACAATCTTGATTTTACCGAAGCGGTGGCGACCTATCATGGGCGCCTGGAGCCTAAAGGGTGGCAGCCCCATCGACCGGACCGGCCAGAGAAAGCTGATGGGGGTAAGACATTTGTGGTGGCCTCCGATTATGAGCCCGCCGGAGACCAACCCGCTGCGATTGAGGAGTTGGTGTCCGGCATTAAGGCCCATGAGCAGGACCAGGTGTTACTCGGGGTGACAGGGTCGGGGAAAACCTTTGCCATGGCCAAAGTGATCGAGGCGACACAGCGGCCCGCGCTCATCTTGGCCCATAACAAAACCCTCGCCGCGCAGCTTTACGGGGAGTTTAAAAGCTTCTTCCCCAATAACGCCGTGGAGTATTTCGTCTCCTATTACGATTATTATCAGCCTGAGGCCTATGTGCCCCGGACGGATACATATATCGAAAAAGAATCCACCATTAATGAACAAATCGACCGTATGCGGCACTCTGCGACCCGGTCTTTGCTGGAGCGGGATGATGTAATCATCGTGGCGTCGGTCTCTTGCATTTACGGCATTGGCTCGGTGGAAACCTATACGGCCATGACCTTTGATTTGGAGGTGGGGCAACATATTGAACGCCAGCAATTGCTCGCCGACCTCGTGGCCTTGCAATATAAGCGTAACGATGTGGCCTTTGCTCGCGGCGCTTTCCGCGCGCGGGGGGATGTGATTGAAATTTTCCCCGCCCACTATGAGGACACCGCCTGGCGGGTCAGTCTCTTCGGCGACGAGATTGAAGAGATTGTCGAATTTGATCCGCTGACGGGGCAAAAAGTGGCAACCTTGGAAAAAGTTCGTCTTTACGCGAATAGTCACTATGTCACCCCGCGGCCAACCCTGAAAAAAGCGATTGACGGCATTAAGCAAGAGCTGGCGCAAACCCTCCCTATCCTGCACAAAGAAGGCCGGTTGATCGAAGCCCAACGGTTGGAGCAACGCATCCAATTTGATCTAGAAATGATGGAGGCCACCGGGTCGTGCCAGGGGATTGAGAATTACTCCCGCTACCTCACCGGGCGACAGCCGGGGGAGCCGCCGCCCACCTTGTTTGAGTATCTACCTGATAATGCCCTTGTCTTTTGCGATGAAAGCCATGTGACAGTGCCGCAGATTGGGGCCATGTTTAAGGGCGACTTTGCGCGGAAAAGGACGTTGGCGGAATATGGTTTCCGGCTGCCTTCTTGCATGGACAATCGGCCGCTCAAATTTGAGGAGTGGGACGCCATGCGGCCCCAAACGGTGCATGTCTCCGCAACGCCCGGTCCGTGGGAGCTCGGGCGCACCGATGGCGTCTTTGTGGAGCAGGTGATCCGTCCCACCGGCCTTGTGGACCCGGAGGTGGAAATCCGCCCTGTTTCCACCGGCAAAATCAATCAGGTGGATGACGTGATTGACGAATGCAAACAGGTGGCCAAAGAAGGGGGGCGAACCCTCGTCACGGTCCTGACCAAAAAAATGGCGGAAGACCTTACCGAATATATGCATGAGCAGGGGGTGAAGGTGCGCTATATGCATTCCGACATTGACACGCTAGAGCGCATAGAGATTATCCGGGACCTGCGCTTAGGGGTATTTGATGTGCTAATCGGTATCAACCTCCTACGGGAGGGGCTGGATATTCCTGAATGCAAGCTTGTGGCGATTTTAGATGCTGATAAAGAGGGCTTTTTGCGCTCTGAAACCTCTCTCGTTCAAACCATTGGCCGGGCGGCCCGGAATGTGGACGGCCGGGTTATTCTGTATGCCGATGGGATGACCGGTTCCATGGAGCGGGCCTTGGCGGAGACCAAACGCCGCCGGGAGAAACAGCTCGCCCATCATGAGACATATGGCATCACCCCGAAAACCGTGAAGGCGAAAATTGCTGAGATTGCCAATAGTGACGATGAGGCCACAAAAGCCGCGGCGGGCACCAGTTTCTCCTCAGAGCATCTCACCAAAGGTGCGAAAACCGAGAGCGGAACGCCTATTGAGGCGGGGGCAAACCTTAAGGCGCATATGGCCGCGCTGGAGAAACAAATGCGTGAAGCGGCGGGGAATTTGGAATTTGAAGAGGCCGCCCGCCTGCGCGATGAGCTGAAAGCTTTACAGGAGCAGGAGCTAGAGACGCTTTAGAGTTTTTTCGGTCGCGTCGCGAAAAGCCAAAACTGCTTCTCACTTTTGGCGCGACGCTCTCGTTTATAACGGCGGCAACATGGCTTCTAAGGCTTCTATGCGGTCGGCCTCATGGGCGGGCTTATCCCACCGCAACCGGCTGACCCGTGGGAACCGCATGGCGACGCCCGACTTATGACGGGGAGAGCGGTTCAGCCCCTCAAACGCGATTTCCAGAACGAGCCCCTGGTCCGGTGTGGCGGTAACGGCGCGGACGGGGCCAAACCGGTCCGTGGTGTTGTCCCGCACATATTTGTCGAGCTTTTTGAGCTCCTCATCGGTAAACCCGTGATAAGCTTTCCCCACGGGGATGAGTTCTTCGGCGCCATCTTCACCGCGCCAAACGCCGAAGGTATAGTCGGAGTAAAAACTAGACCGTTTCCCGTGGCCCCGTTGGGCATACATCAGCACACAATCCACCAAGAATGGCTCCCGCTTCCATTTCCACCATTCGCCTTTCGGACGACCGGGCACATAAGGCGCCGCCCATTTCTTCAGCATGAGCCCCTCCATGGCGATGTCAGGTGGATTGGCGCGCAAGGCGGTCAGTTCCTCCCATGAACTCACATCGACCATCGGTGAGATGTCTAGGCGGGGGCTGGGATACTCTTTTAGCAAAGTCTCTAGCCGCGCCCGCCGCGCTTGAAAGGGCAGGGGGCGAAGGTCTTCGCCGTCTTGCCATAAAAGGTCATAGGCCCGGATAAAAGCGGGGTTGTCCTTCAGCAGCTTTTTACTCACCGTTTTCCTGTTGAGGCGTTGTTGTAAATCATTAAAGGGACGTACGGAGAATTCCCCCTCGACCTCAGGGTCATAGACCAACAGCTCCCCATCAAGGGCGGCATTGGGGGGCAGGGCCGCTTGCACATCGGGGAAGGCGTGGGAGATATCGTCCCCCGTCCGGGTGTAAATCCGCGCTACATCCCCCTCTTGGACCGCTTGAATGCGGATGCCGTCCCATTTCCATTCGGTGGCCATGGCGGCAAGGTCGATTTTGTCCTTATCCCCCTCTTCCACCGCATGGGCTAGCATCACCGGGCGGAAGGGGGCCTGCGCGGCGCTGATGGGTTTTTCCGCCTTCCCTTCTAACCACGCGAATAACTCTTCGTAAGGGGGCTCCAACCCGTGCCACAGCTCTTCAATCTCTTGAGGGGGGACATTCCCAAAATCCGCGAGCGCGAGTTTTACCAGCCGCGCCGCCACGCCGATGCGAAGACCGCCTGTGATCAGTTTGATCAGCGCCCATCGCCCGGCGGGGTCTAACGCATCGAACCACTGCTCCACCAATACAGGTGCCTCTTGCCGTGTACTGTTGTTCAGCGCCTCCACCACTTCTGAGAGGGTGGGCACATAATTTTGCCCATGGCGCGCGGGCCAGATGAGGGAGACAGTCTCCGCCAAATCCCCCACATAATCATAGGAAAGGGCAAAAAGCTCTTCATCCACCCGCGCGTTGACCAGCCCCCGGATCATGGCGGATTTGATGGATTTAATCTCCAGATCGCGGGTGATGGCGGCCACGGCCCAGCCCCGTTCTGGGTCGGGGGTAACGGCAAAATAATCCGACAGCAGCCGAATTTTCATGTTCCGCGACGGGGTGAAAATCAAACTGTCGAGAAGGGCGGCAAAGCGATTCATAAAGCCGCCTTTCGCCAGAAATTAGTCATGGTCATCTTCATACCCCACGAGCCGCAAGGGTTTCGCAACGCGGCCCTGTAACTCTGCCCAGCGGACAAAGGCATCCTCTCGCCCGTGGGTCACCCACAGTTCGCCCGGGTTCACCTCCTCCACCGTCTCCGTCAATTCTTGCCAGTCGGCATGGTCCGACAGAATAAGGGGGAGTTCCACCCCCCGCTGTTTGGCCCGCTGCCGAACCCGCATCCACCCACTGGCAAAG
>JBCCMT010000002.1:0-23449 GCA_039026195.1 Pseudomonadota bacterium
ATGGCGGTGTGAAAATTGTTGAAACCGCCGGACGAAACCCAGAAGCCTATCTTCCCCAGTTGAAAGACGCTGGGATTAAGGTCATTCATAAATGCACCTCTGTGCGTCATTCACTCAAAGCCCAATCCATAGGATGTGACGCTGTCTCCGTAGACGGATTTGAATGTGGGGGTCACCCAGGGGAAGATGATATCCCCAATATGATCCTTCTCCCCCGCGCGGCAGATGAATTAGAGATCCCCTTCGTTTCCTCTGGCGGTATGGCCGATGGTCGGAGCCTTGTGGCCTCCCTGGCCATGGGGGCAGAGGGAATGAATATGGGCACCCGCTTCATTGCCACGAAGGAGGCCCCCGTCCATCAAAATGTAAAAGATGCCATTGTCGCTGCGTCAGAATTAGATACCCGTTTGGTGATGCGTCCCTTGCGGAATACCGAGCGGGTCATGACCAACGCCGCTGTGGAACGGCTATTGGAGAAAGAAAAGACCCTTGGGGCTGATCTTAAATTTGAAGACATTATTGAAGAGGTGGCCGGCGTCTATCCCCGCATTATGACCGAAGGGGATATGGATGCCGGCGCTTGGTCTTGCGGTATGGTTGCAGGGCTCATCCATGATATTCCCACGTGCAGCGAATTGATCGACCGTATCATGACAGAGGCTGAAGACATTATTCGGTCTCGGTTTGGCGCGATGCTACAGGGGTAAAAAGTTACGCGTGCCCTTACAGTGGGGAGGTTTCAACCGTGTGCCCCATTTTCCTCCCCTGCCTCGCCTCCTCTTTCCCATAAAGAGTGAGGGCGATGTGAGGGTTTTTAATCAGATCTGACCACCCCTTCACATCTTCGCCAATTAAATTGGTCATGACCGCATTGCTATGCCGGGCAGAACTGCCCAAGGGCCAGCCCGCAATGGCCCGAATATGCTGTTCAAACTGGCTCGACACGCAAGCCTCCACAGTCCAATGGCCGGAATTATGAACCCGCGGGGCAATTTCATTCGCCATAAGCCCTTTTCTCGATGACCAGAAAAACTCGACCGTCAGCACCCCGATATAGTCAATCTCCTCCAAAATCGAGGCTGTAAGATGCCGTGCCTCTTCACTGACCTCTAGGGAAATATTTGCAGGCACATGACTTTGGTGAAGAATTCCATCTTTATGAAGATTATGAGGGGGGTCGAAAAATGAAACTTCTCCCCCCTGCCCCCGCATGGCAATTTGGGATATCTCACAGTCAAATTCGACAAATTCTTCTAAGATGGCAGGCACACCGCCACAAGCCTTAAAAGCCGTTTGCGGATCATCCCCCTGCCCCAGTCGAACTTGCCCCTTGCCATCATAGCCCATGCGCCGGGTTTTCAAAATACCAGACCCTTCCATGTCTTTTAGGGCGATTTCTAAATCATGGGGCGATTTTACATCCCAATAAGGCGCTGTCATCAAGCCCAATTTTTGCAAAAACTGTTTCTCAAACAACCTGTCTTGGCAGACCTCAAGCACCTCATGGCCGGGGCGGACGGATGCACCATATTTGATTAAAAGCCCCACGGTGCTGACGGGAATATTTTCAAACTCGTAAGTGGCCACGTCCACTTTTTGGGCAAATAATTCTAAGGCATCCCTTGCTTCGTAAGACGCGCATATATGCTCATTGGCCAGTTGCGCTGCGGGCGGGGTTTTATCGGGCCCATAGATGATGACCTTAAACCCAAGCTTTGCCGCCGCCGCCGCGAGCATTCGGCCCAGTTGGCCAGTGCCCATAATACCGATGGTAGAGCCGGGAGGAAGAGGGGGCGTTTTCATTCTCTCATACCTTCCTAGGCTGGGGGTGGGGCTTCCACCACATTATCCGTTTGCGCTTGGCGCCAGGCCTCTAGCCGCTGTTCAATACCCTTATCTTTTAAAGACAGAATAGATGCTGCCATCAGACCTGCATTTTTCGCGCCCGCCTCCCCAATGGCGAGGGTGCCCACGGGCACGCCGCCGGGCATTTGGACAATGGATAAAAGACTATCAAGACCACTCAGGGTACGGCTTTGTATAGGAACCCCCAACACCGGAAGGGAGGTCATGGCCGCCACCATCCCCGGCAGATGGGCCGCCCCCCCGGCCCCAGCGATGATCACCTCAACCCCTTGCCCCCGTGCCTCTTTTGCAAAGGTGACCAATCGGTCCGGCGTTCGGTGCGCAGACACAATCAAATCCTCATGCTCAATTTTTAACTCATCTAATATATTGGCCGCCCATTGCATGGTAGGCCAGTCAGATGTCGACCCCATAATAATGGCGACAGCGGGGGAGGGTATGGTGCTCATCATCGCATCTTCATGTTGAAAAAAGAGAGGCTCTACACGATTTGAAGCTGAAAAGCAGCCCCCCTCCTTTGGGGGATAACTTACACGGGAAAATTTTATTCAATTAGTTGTTTTATTTTATATTTCTCGTTAATAAGCGTCTGCCAGGGAGGGCGATAATTTCCATGTATGAGGACATGGGGGAGCGCACCGACCATGACAGACCCTGACCGCAAAACTCTTTCCTTAAAAGGTAAGCCGTCTCCCCCGCTTCCCCCCTCCTCTCCCATGACGGCTGAAAAATTAGATCAGCTCCAGGCCCAACTCAAAGCAGCCCATCAAGAAATTAAAGCCCTGAAAACGCGTCTTACGCGTGATGGGGATTTACCGGTGATGCGAGGCACAGCCTTCCGGCAGGCGGTGCAGCATCGGAAACTCAAAGAGCGGGATCAAGACCATCATCAAGAGACAGACGATAGCGCCCCTGCACGCCTTGCAGAAAAAGGATGTTTGGCGCGGATTTGGCTATCTAACTTTAGCGATATCATCAAAACCCATGGCGATGAAATTGCCGATGATGTTATCCTCCACACCGCGCAATTTCTTGCAGGGCATATCCGCGAAACCGATATTGTTGGCCGCTTGGGGATTAGTACCTTTGGAATTTTACTTGGCTATGCCGATGAGCAAGGCGCAAAAGCAAAACTTGAAAAGCTGATCAGTAAACTGAATGCAAAGCCCTATCAATGGAAAGAATTAACGATTCCGCTTAACGTAAGATATGACTTAATGCCTTTGGCAGATATGCCCCAGCGCTAACCCCTATAGCTTTTAATCTTTTTCAGTAGCCCCGCGGTAGAACTATCATGGGAGCCGATCTCGCCCCCTTGTAGGCTCGGTAGAATAGACTTGGCGAGGGATTTGCCCAACTCCACCCCCCACTGGTCAAAGGCATTGATATCCCAAATGATGCTTTGGCAAAAAATACGGTGCTCATAAAGCGCTATCAACGCGCCAAGGGTGGAGGGGTCAAGTTTTTCCATCAGTATAGAGATACTCGGCCGATTGCCGGGGAAAACTTTGTGCGGGATGAGCGCATCTATCTTTTCTTGCGATAGGCCCGATTGGCACAGGTCTTCGCTGACTTCGGACGCGGTGCGACCTCTCATCAAGGCCTCGGGTTGCGCTAAAAAGTTGGCCAAAAGTTTTTCATGGTGATCGCCTAAGGGGTTGTGAGAGTTTGCCACCCCAATAAAATCACAAGGGATGACATCTGTCCCCTGATGAAGAAGCTGATAAAACGCATGTTGACCATTTGTCCCAGGCTCCCCAAACACAAGGGGGCCTGTGGGATAGGAAATCGCCTCGCCAGAATGCGTGACACGTTTTCCGTTAGACTCCATATCCGCCTGCTGCAAAAAGGCGGGGAAGCGATGTAGATACTGATCATAGGGCAGCACAGCATGACCGGGCATATTTAAAAAACTGCGATGCCACACGCCAATCAAGCCTAACAATAACGGCATATTCTCCCGCAGGGGCGCTGTTTCAAAATGTCGATCCATCGCAGCAGCCCCGTCGAGAAGCGCACGGAAATGAGGCCACCCAAGCTGGAGCGCAATAGACATCCCAATGGCAGACCAAAGGGAATATCGTCCCCCCACCCAATCCCAAAAGGGAAACATATTCTGTTCACGAATACCAAAATTCACCACCGCATCTTTATTCGTGGAAAGAGCGATGAAGTGTTTTGCGATATCCTCCGCCCCCGCCCCTTGGGCTAAAAACCATTCCTTTGCACTTTGGGCATTGGTCATGGTTTCTTGGGTGGTGAAGGTTTTAGAAGCAATGACGAAAAGCGTGGTTTCGGGGTCAATATCCTTTAGCGTTTCCATCAAATGGGTCGCATCAATATTGGAGACGAAATATGTCCGCCGCCCCTTTATCCCATAAGGTTTAAGCGCCTCCGTCACCATAAGGGGGCCAAGATCTGACCCCCCGATCCCAATATTGACCACGGTGGTGAGAGGTTTGCCTGTATACCCTCTGCTGTCCCCCTCGTGAACGTCCGTACAGAACTTTTCCATATGCGATAATGTGGACTGAATGTCTGGCATCACGTCTTTGCCATTCACCTTATATTTTCCCGCCGCACTGTCGCGCAACGCCACGTGAAGCACCGCGCGATCCTCTGTGGCGTTGATCTTCTCCCCGCGAAACATGGCCCCCCGCCGCTGTTCAACATCACAGGCTGTCGCTAGCGACAAAAGGCTGTCTAAAACTTTATCCGTCATCCGTGTTTTCGAATAATCAATAAAAAGACCCGCCACCTCAGAAGAGAAGCGGTCAAACCTGGTCTCATCTTGTTGAAAAAACGTTGCCATTGACAATTGACCGTCCGTGCTCGCCAACGCTGTTAAGGAACGCCATTCGGGGAGGGTGCTATGGTCTGTCATTCGCTCTCATCTCAACGTTGTTGATCAAGCATAATTCTTATTCATGAATAAAATAGGGCAAGTTTCAAAGAAAAACCCCTTTTTGCGAGCTTGCAAAAAGGGGCTGGAAATTACAAAAAAAAACGATAAAGAGCTTAGCTTTGTGGCCCATACTTCACGGTACAGCCATAGGGCCGTGTTTGAGGGGTGACAATGGGCTTGCCCGAGCGAAGGCTTTGCAGGGCTTTTGCCACATAATTGTCTGCGCGCGCCACATCAGCTTGATCTGATGACCGTATACTGTCGATGGCGCCCGCATAGCGAAGGGTTTGGTCACCATCAATCACAAACATATGCGGGGTGGCCTCTGCTTTATAAAGACGCCCCACCGCACCGCTTTCGTCTAGCAAAATATGGGTCGGCGCCGCTTTCCGGTCGGTGCTGAGGGCATTGGCCCGATCAGCGCTCACATGACCCTGGTTGCCGGGGGCTGAGGAAATCACCGAAATCCACACCGTGTCACTGGCCGTATTCTTTTTTTGCAAGGCCTGCATATTGCCACTGTCATAATGCTTTTGCACATAGGGACATTCGTGATTGGTCCATTCCAAAACGACTTTTTTCCCGGCGAACTGGCTTAACTCAATAGTCTGACCTGTTGATGTTGTTCCTGAAAAAAGAGGGGCGGCTTTCCCCACTTGCGGCGCCGCCATTGCGGCCCCCATTGCGCCACCGATGGCGATCAAAACACCTGCCAAAACCCCGCTAACGCGTTTAGAAATTTTCATGAGCGTATCCTTATGGTTTCATCTCTCTCAATGCCCTTAACATAGACATTTCTCCATAAGCAGCAATAGTCAGGCAGGGGGGAATGTCGCGTTTAAGGCAAAACATGCTGAGGGGAAAGACGTTCGTTTTAACAGTGGCTCTTTGGCCCATAACCCGATAGAGGACGCTTATGACTCATATCCATATTTCCGCCCCCGCCGACAGTGGCAATATCGAAGTTTTAAGTTGCAAAACCGCCAATGATATTCGCCTCAATATTCGTCCCGATGAAAAAGCAAAATTTCATCAATGGTTTTATTTTCGGGTGACCAGCGCGAAAGACCAGGCATGTCAGTTCACTTTCGAAAATGCGGGTGAAGCCTCTTACATAGGGGGTTGGGAGGATTATCGGGTATGCGTCTCCTACGATCTTGACCATTGGTTCCGGGTGGACACCACTTATGAGGGGGGCAAGCTTCGTTTTAGTCACACCCCTGAGACGCAAAGCGTTTATTATGCTTACTTTGCCCCCTACCCGGTGGAACGCTATCGCCATTTTGCTGCTGAGATGGCCACCTCTCCCTTTGTCCATCAAATCCCTCTCGGGGCGACAGTAGATGGTGAACCTCTAGACCTTTTCCGTATTGGTGAGCTTGAAAAGGGGAAGCGAAATCTCTGGATCATCGGGCGACAACATCCGGGGGAGACCATGGCCTCCTGGTGGATGGAAGGGTTCTTACCCCGGCTGCTTGACCCTTCTGACGCTGTCGCCACAGCCTTACGGCAACAGGCCGTCACTTATGTGGTCCCCCTTGTCAATATTGATGGCGCCCAGCGGGGTCATCTACGCACCAATGCGGCGGGGATGGATTTAAACCGTCAATGGCTTGACCCCAGTTTAGAGAAAAGTCCTGAGGTTTTTCATATTCGAAACAAAATGGACGAAGTGGGGTGCGATTTCTTCCTTGATGTGCATGGGGATGAAGCCATTGCCAATAATTTTGTGGATAGTGGGGAGGGAACACCAAGCTGGTCTGCCAAAAGCCAAAAAAGGCTGGATGATTTTAAAGCCAGCCTGTCGCAACTCTCCCCTGCCTTCCAAACCAAAGAGGGATATCCCGTGGATGCACCTGGCACCGGCAATTTGGCCATCGCCGCCACAGGGATGAGTGAGCGATTTGATTGCCTTTCCATGACCTTGGAGATGCCGTTTAAGGATGCAAATGTGCTGCCCGACCTCGAGGTGGGCTGGTCCCCTGACCGCTGCGCAGATTTGGGCCGGTCTTGCCTTGATGCCATATGGGCGGCCCTTCCCACCTTAAGATAAAGATTTATCTTTGCAAAAAAGCTGTCCCCTTTTCCTTAAACCGCCTATGTTAGGCCCTTATGGACACTGACACACTTCATCTACCCCGAACCTATGCCCAAATCCCGCAATATGGAGAGGCGGGGTTTGAGGGCATGAGGCGTGCGGGACAGCTCGCCGCCGCCTGCCTCGACATGCTCGCCCAAGAGGTGAAACCTGGCGTTGAGACCCTTCACCTTGATCGATTGGCCTATGAATTTATTCGCGACCATGGGGCTTTACCGGCGACGGTGGGGTATCGTGGATATCGCCACTCTCTGTGTATTTCCCCCAACCATGTCATTTGCCATGGGATCCCGGGGGCCAAACCCACCAATGCCAAACCCTTGGCCGAGGGGGATATCGCCAACATCGACGTGACCGTCATTGTGGACGGATGGCATGGGGACACAAGCCGCATGTATTATGTGGGGGAGCCGAAGGTGAAAGCGAAGCTTCTCACCGACACCACCTTTGAGGCCATGTGGAAGGGGATTGAAGCGGTCAAACCCGGCGCCACCTTGCGGGATATTGGCCAAGCGATACAAACCCATGCAGAAGCCGCTGGGTTCTCCGTGGTCAGAGACTTTTGTGGCCATGGGGTGGGGCAAACTTTTCACACCTCCCCTAATATTGTTCACTATGCAGAATATAAAGACAATCTTGGCCGGGTCCATCAAACCCCCAATATGGAATTGGTAGAGGGAATGTTTTTCACCATTGAGCCCATGGTGAATGCCGGCAAGCCAGATATCCGCATGATGAAAGATGGCTGGACAGCCCTCACCCGGGACCGTTCTTTGACCGCGCAGTTTGAGCATTCCTTAGGCGTGACAAAAGATGGGGTGGAGGTGTTTACCAGATCGCCGAAAGGGTGGGATCGTCCGCCTTACCCATGCGTATAATCATTCATGGGAAAAGACGCCATATCTGCCCCCCACCATAGTGGCCACCGTGCGCGTCTCCGCGATCGGTTCCGCAAAGCGGGGGTGGAGGGGGTGCAAGATTATGAGCTGCTTGAGCTTTTGTTATTTAACGCCATTCCTCGGCGAGATGTTAAACCTCTCGCCAAAGCGCTTTTAACAAAATTTGGCAGTTTTGCGGATGTGCTGGCCGCCCCCCAAGACCAGCTGCTGGGGTTTCAAGTTGCCATAACCGATAAATTGGCACTGAAGGTCACTCAACGGGTGGTGGATGAGTTTGCCCTTTGTCGTGCTGCCGCTCTTCAATTTACCCAAGCCAATGTGCTTGAACGCCCCGTCATTTCTTCATGGAGCGATTTGCTCGCCTATTGCCGGGCCACCACCGCCTATGAGCCTATCGAACAATTCCGTGTTTTGTTTTTAAATAATAAAAATGCGTTGATTGCCGATGAAAAACAACAAACAGGCACCGTGAACCACACCCCCGTCTATCCGCGAGAGGTGGTGAAACGCGCCCTCACCTTAAATGCCTCTTCTCTCATCTTGGTCCATAACCATCCCTCGGGCGACCCAAGCCCGTCGCGCGCCGATATTGAGATGACCCGCAAAATTGTGGAAGCCGCAAAAGCCGTTGATATTTCTGTGCATGACCATCTGGTGATTGGCCGGGGGGAACATGCCAGTTTTAAATCCTTAGGCCTCCTATAGGCTTTAAGGCTTGTTGAGTGTCAGGGCACAAAAATTGCGACTTCGCCTTTGAAAAGGAATCGTCATGTCGAACCATTCTTCCCATAGCCGCATTCGTCTTGTTTTGGCACAATTTTGTGTTGCACATTCATTGGATATTGAAGAGCTTTATGAAGCTTTAGGAATCAAGATAGGGGACGCGAATGCCGAAGCTTTGGCCCATATGGCGGGCCTTATCGATGGGATGAACATCGCTGCTGCGCGCATCAAAGAGCATGGGTTACATCAGTGGACAAAGGACATCTGATCAAAAGATCGGTGACATTAAAAGGGCATCGCACCAGCATCGCCCTGGAGAAGGCCTTTTGGGACGTCCTTGAAGAGCTCGCTCAAAGCCGAAAGCAATCCCTTGCTCACCTCATCACAGAGGCAGATATGCACCGTACCCATAATCTTGCGTCGACCTTAAGACTAATGGCGCTAGAGGCCAGTCGCACAAAAGAAGTATAATGTACTGACATATAAAAAACGCCCGACGACATCGCCGGGCGTTTCCATAGTCATTCGTCAGTATAAACTCGATTTACGATCCGACGGTGGTCATCACCACCGTGGTGGAGTTCCGATTTACGGACCATGCATCTGGTGTAGAGCGCGGATCAATGGGGCGTTCTTTACCGTAAGAGACCACAGAAATCCGTGAAGGATCGACACCTAGGCCCACAAGGAAAGCTTTCGCCGCATTGGCCCTGCGGGCACCAAGGGCCAAGTTGTATTCGCGTGTTCCCCGCTCATCGGTGTTCCCTTCAAGGCGGATGCGTGTTTCAGGATATTCCTGGAGCCATGCGGCCTGACGGCGAAGGGTCGCTTGGGCTTCGTTGGTGAGGTTATACTGGTTATATCCAAAGAAAACGCGATGACCCACATTTTGCTCAAGGTCTGCCATGGACCCAGCCACGGGGCCTGTCGGCATGGCCACTGGCGGGGCCACCGGTGCCGGGGTCACAACTTGTTCTTCTTCAACCGTTTCCGTTGACGCACAGGCAGCGAGCATCGCCAAACCTGCAACCATTGCACTTCGTCTTAAAAATCTCATTTGCATTCTTTCCAAGCTCCACTCTGCCTTACACTATTTAACCCATTTGAGGTTCACTCATCTGAGCCCGTTCTAAAAGAGCCATTGGCAACGCCGCTGACCCCCTCCCACAAACAATTTTTGGGCTATTACCAGAAATTGCTTGCGTATTCCTTATCTATATCGACCGCATCTTAAGATGATATATACCGTAAAATGGCTTTTTCATGTTCACCATATCATCTCTAACGCTTGGTTATCCTTCAATCATGACGATTTGAATAAAGGTTAACAAAAGGACAGAAAAAATATAGTCCTCTCTCATACATTTTAGGAGATCACTGCTAAGTGGTTCTTTCTTTTAAGGTTTTTCTACGTTTTTCTTCAAAAAGCTGACCATCATCCCCCTAATTTAGCGTTGGGGACCAAGCGGGGTCGGAGGCCTCGGTAGCGGTGGGGACAGCCCGTAGATTCTGGCCTGTCAGATCAATGGAATAAAGGCTAACGGGCCCGCCGGGGCGATCTTCCCGGAAAAACATCAAAACCCGGCCATTGGGCGACCAAGTGGGCCCCTCATCAAGATAGCTTTCGGTTAATAACCGTTCACCCGTCCCATCAGGGCGCACCACGCCAATGTAAAAGCGGCTTTTATACTGCCGTGTGAAGGCGATCATATCGCCGCGAGGGGACCAAACGGGTGTTCCGTAAACCCCATCCCCAAAGGTGATTCGCCGTTGATTACTGCCATCTTGGTTCATGACATAGATTTGCTGGCTGCCCCCCCGGTCAGAGGCAAAGGTGATTTGATCCCCCGCCGGCGACATGGAAGGAGAGGTATCAATCGCAGGGTGGGAGGTCAGTTTCTGCATCCGGCGTGTCCGCAGGTTCATCCGCGCCACATCTGCATTGCCATTCTCTTCCACAGATAAGAGGACATTATCTCCATCGGGAGTAAATCGCGGCGCAAAGGTCATGCCGCGATAAACGCCTAAAGCCTCTTGCTCCCCCGTCTCAATATTAAAGAGATAAACTTGGGCTGGCCGATCATCGAAAAGGGCAAGATAGGTAATCTGTTGACGGGTGGGCGAAAAGCGCGGGGTGAGCACATCATAATTGAGCCCATCGGTCAGAATAGAAGGGTTTGCCCCATCTTGGTCCATGATCATCAAGCGTTTGGTCCGATCGTCCCGAGGGCCGGTCTCTCCCACATAAACGATGCGGGTATCAAAATACCCCGTCTCCCCCGTCAATGCAGAATAGACAAAGTCTGAAACCTTATGGGCCGCGCGGCGCCAATTGTCCTGGGGCGTCTTAAAGGCAATGGTGCCGAGCTGCTGATTGCCAAAGACATCCCACAACCGTACCGCCACTTGCACCCGGCCGTCGGGCTGTTCGGTGACCTCCCCCGCCACAAGAACCGTGGCATTGATTTGTCGCCAGTCTACAAAGCGCGGTTTGACATTTATGCTTTGCAACTCTTTTTGAATGAAAGCTTGCTCATTAATCGGACGAAAAAGCCCAGAGCGCTCCAAATTCGCCTCAATCACGTCCGTAATTTGTGTACTGAGGGTTTCAGTTCTCGCTGTGGCCGCAATAAAATCAGGGATGGCAATCGGCATAGGCTCTGACCGCCCCCGCGTAATATCAATGCGCGGCACCTCTTGGGCCTGTACGGTGGTGATGCTGACCCCGGATGGGCTAAGAGCCAAAAAACTGATGATAAACAGGCTGATGGTCTGAAGATAGATATAGCGCTTTAACATGAAAACTCCTCGCTTAAGACCATTGCCTGTAAGATTGCTTTTTAAGCTTATACCTCAAGAGATAGAAATTCACAGGGTTTGTAACCAGATTGAACATTAATATTCCTCAGGATTAAAATTAAAGGTGATTTCACGCCAATTATTATAGCGTGAAGGGTCGAGAAAATCATAAGGCGCACATTTCTCCACCGCCGTCAGGGCCCGCGAGCGGGCGGCCCGCCAATAGGAATTGCCGGACCGATTGATTTGATCATTATTCACCACTTCCGGTGCGCCGATGAGAGTGCCGTCCCGGTTGAGCAAAATATTCACCTCCACCACCAAATCGGTCGCGCCGGGCACCCCAAGGTCAGGGTTCCAACATTCATACATCCTGGCCCGGAACAAATCTTCTTCGCGGATTGTTAGCTCCCCCCCCTCCCCTATACGGGCTTGATTGCGATCTGCCTGAGCGGCCCCCTCGCTGATCACGGTGGGCGCTCTGGTTTGTGCCGCATCGGGGTTTAAATCCTTCAGCGCACTTTCGAGGGCCGCCAAATCAAGGGTTTCTGGCGGCTTGGGACGTGCTACGGGTTCGGGTTCAAGCGCAGGGGTTGGTTCTGGGGCTGGCTCTGGCGCAGGGTCGGGTTCAGGCGCCACTTCTTCCGACTCTTCTGGTGGGGGCGCGGGTGTAGGGGGCGGCACTGGCGCCTCCGTAGGCACCACATCGGGGAGAGGATCAGGTTCAGGAAGGGGGTCTTCAGGGACAACCGGCTCTGGTTCTGGCGCGGGGTCAGGTTCAGGCGCTTTAACGGTTTCTGGTACTGACAAAAGTTCCGCCAATTCCGCTTCCGTAATCAACTCAATAGGAACAGGGGGCACATAAAGGCTTTCACGAGGCGACATAGGGCCAGCATAGACCATCGCCATGACCGCACCGCCATGGAGCAACACTGAAAGCGGGACCGAAAAACGCATCGCGTCGCCTTGCTCCCCTATTCCGTTACAAGATTAATGCGCGTAAACCCTGCCGCACTTAATCGACCGATGACTTGCGCCACGTCATCATAGGCCACCGTTTTGTCGCCTCGCACGAATATTCGCTGATCATAACCGGCTTGGGAAACCGCCGTCAGGTGGGGCACAAGGGCATCAAACGCAATTTCTGTTTCCTGAACAAAAATCTTTTTATCCGCCGTCACCGTAATGGCCAAAGGTTCCCCACTATCGGTGACCGCCTCCGCCTCACTATCGGGTAAATCCACATCAATACCCACGGTCAACAAGGGCGCTGTGACCATAAAGATAATGAGCAACACCAACATCACATCCACAAAGGGCGTGACATTGATTTCCGCCATGGGCTGTTTTCGGGCCCTATTGGGACCTAAGGGTTGAATACCGCCCGCCATGGTTAGCCCTGCCCATCAATACGTCGAGACAGGATAGCGGAGAACTCATTGGCAAAGCCCTCTAGCCGCACGCCGTAGGAATTCAGCGCTGACGAATAGCGGTTATACCCCACCACAGCAGGGATCGCGGCCACCAGCCCGATGGCGGTCGCAAACAGGGCTTCGGCAATCCCAGGGGCCACCACGGCCAAGTTGGCATCCCCCGTTTCGGCGATGCCTTGGAAAGAATTCATAATCCCCCACACCGTACCGAACAGCCCCACAAAGGGGGCGGCTGAGCCGACAGTGGCGAGTACAGATAGCTGGCTCTGCGCCTTTTCCAATTCACGGGCGACGGTGACGCCCATGACCTTGTCCACCCGCTCTTGCACATTGGGGGAGAAACGATTGTCCGCTTTTTGACCCTGGGATTGGCCTTGACCGCGACTAAACTCTTCCATGGCGGTGGCAAAAACGCGGGCCATGGGATGGTCCGGTTTATCTTTCACTCTTTTATATAAATCATCGAGGGGCTTGCCGGACCAAAACTGATCCTCAAATTTCCGGGCCTTTCCCTTCAAGGAAGAAAAGGTCAGAGATTTATCAATGATGATGGCCCAAGACCATATGCTCGCCAACGCAAGGGAGGCCATCACAGTTTGCACAACAGGATCAGCGGCTTGGATCATCCCCCATATGGTAAAATCTGTGCCCAATTCCCCCGTTACTACCCCAACATCAGCCATAACTCTTGCTCCTGAACGTCCCTAAAATTTTCATCGAGGCAAAGACCCAAAGATGTGCGCTCGACATCGACCGTTATAATATCATGGTTAACACAAGTTTTTCGACAATTGCGAGACAGTCTTGCCCGAAATCTTGCTAAGTTGGTGTTGAGGGCAAAAAGATGGCAAATTTTTGGATGCGCCCATCCTATTTATAAAGCCCGCTTCTTTGTTCAAAATCTCCTAACTTTTCTTTTCTACTGTTTTAGACATTAGGGAGCTTACCCATGCCGTCTTTTGCTTTTGCGATCATGATATTATGTGCCATCGTCGCCGTGGTTTTCGTAAAACTACAAGGGGATGGGGGATTGGGGCACGCAACACGCCCTGGGATCGAAAGCCAAGAGAGCGCCGAAAACAAATCGCTGGCCCCACAACCCGCCATCACGACGCCTGAGGAGCCCCCTCAACAAACCGAGTCCCCCAAGGTGATGTATGGCCCGGATGGTCCCACCACGGGCATTCCCGGCGATGAAGATTAAAGCATCTTTTCATCAAGACAAAATAGCTCTTGACGAAATATTCCAGGTCCCGCACCTGCAGTCCGCTGTCGTTAAGACAAGCGTTTTGAAGTTCATTACTAAAGGAAAATAGGACCATGTCCCTCACAGTTGCTGTCGTTGGCGCCACCGGTATGGTGGGCCAGGAAGTTCTCGCCATTTTATCAGAGCGGTTATTTCCAGCCACAACGAGTATTCCTTTGGCCTCCCGCAACTCCATGGGGCGGGAAGTGTCCTATGGCGATAAAACCCTTGTTTGTAAGGACTTAGCGCAATTTGATTTTGCTGAGGCAGATATTGCTATTTTCGCCGCTGGGGGCAGTGTTTCTGCGGAATATGCCCCCAAGGCAGGAAAAGCAGGCTGCGTTGTCATCGACAACTCCTCCCATTTCCGCCTCGACCCCGATGTGCCGCTGATCGTGCCAGAGGTGAATGCAGACGCCATTTCGGACTTTGCCAAAAAGAATATTATCGCCAACCCGAACTGTTCCACCGCGCAACTGCTGGTGGCCTTAAAACCCCTGCACGACAAAGCGCCCATCAAACGCGTCGTGGTCGCGACTTATCAATCGGTTTCGGGCGCAGGGAAAGAAGGCGCTGATGAGCTGTTCACCCAAACCAAAGGGATTTTTGTGAATGATGAACCTGCCCCGTCATCCTTCACAAAACAAATCGCCTTCAACGTTATTCCGCATATTGACGTCTTTTTAGATGACGGCTCCACTAAAGAAGAGTTTAAAATGGTGGCGGAAACGAAAAAGATTTTGGACCCCAATATCAAACTCACCGCGACCGCAGTGCGGGTGCCGGTTTTTGTGGGCCATGCCGAAGCAGTAAATATCGAATTTGAAAGTGAAATCACCGATGATGAGGCGCGAGAGCTGTTACGGGAAGCCCCCGGCTGCCTTGTGGTCGATAAGCGGGAGGATGGCGGCTATATCACGCCGGTGGACTGTGTCGGTGACTTTGCGACCTTTATCAGCCGTGTACGCACGGACCCCACCGTCGAACATGGCCTTAACATCTGGGTGGTTTCTGATAACTTACGTAAAGGCGCGGCGTTAAATGCTGTGCAGATTGCAGAGCTTTTACTGAACCGGGGACTGATTGAAGCCAAAGCTTTGTAAGGTATCTGCAGGCTAAAGCATTTCTAGGCCAAGCCTGCCCCGGACCCCGATCCGGGGTGTGTGCGGTTGGCCGTCCGGAAATGCGAAAAAACAAAGACTTAAAGCGTCTCCGCAATTCCAATTGAAGTGGAGACGCTTTAGCTTCAGTCAATCCCAATCACTTTATGGGTTTGCAAGGACAGGCGCCATTGGGGGTGGGCCTGACAATAGTCGAGGGTGGCTTTCAAATTCTGCTGCGCATCTGCGTTATCGAGGGGCTGCAAAAAGAAATGCTCAAAGTCTAATGCGTCGAATTGCGCAGGCTTAGCTTTATCTTGCGGGTAGACGAGTTTTAATTCATGACCTTTGGTCTGAACCAATGGGGCATCGGCTTTTGGGCTCACGCAAATCCAATCCACCCCGGACGGGGCCTTGAGGGTTCCGTTAGTTTCCACCGCCACTTCAAACCCAAGCTTATGAAAGGCTTCTATTAAATCCGTATCAAGCTGTAATAAAGGCTCCCCCCCGGTGCACACCACATAAGGCCGGCCGCCCCCAGGCCAAAATTGGGCGACATGGTTGGCCAATTTGACGGCGGATGAAAACCGGCCACCCCCAGGGCCATCAACCCCCACAAAGTCTGTGTCACAAAAGTCGCAAATCGCCATGGCGCGATCTTGTTCCCGTCCGGACCATAAATTACACCCTGTAAACCGCAAAAACACTGCAGCTCGCCCGGTTTGGGCGCCTTCTCCTTGTAAGGTGTAATAGCATTCTTTCACGGCATAGCTCATGGGCGACCCTGCCATTCCGTCCACCCCTTTTCTCGCTCAATACAGGCAAAACAGGTGCCGCAGCCATAGCCCCATTCATAGCGTTGCGATCGATCCCCCCGATAACAAGTGTGGCTTTCTTCCACAATGACGCTGACCAATTGATCGCCCCCCAACCGATGCGCCAAGGCCCATATGTCTGCTTTTGTTAAGGTGATGAGAGGGGTTTTTAATTGTAGACGGTCATCAATCCCAAGGCGGAGGGTTTCCCCCATGGCCGCCATGGTATCAACCCTGCAGTCAGGATACCCTGCCGCATCGGTCCCGCACATGCCCGCCACCAAGATGTCCGCCCCGATGTTGACAGCTAACGCGCCCGCCAAGGCTAAAAAGGCGATATTCCGCCCAGGAACAAAGGTGGAGGGCAATCCATTATCGAGGCACTCAATAGGTAGATCCGCCGTCATAGCGGTCTCCCCAATCTCTCGAAACGCTGGGAGGGACAGTTTGTGATCATCACCTAAACGAGGGCCCCATATGGGGTGTCCCTGATAATAAGCTCTGATCTTTTGCCGCGCCTCAAGCTCCACTTGATGGCGTTGACCATAGTCAAAACCTAACGTGTGGACGTGGGAATACCGCTCTAACGCCCATGCAAGACAGGTCGCTGAATCTTGCCCCCCCGATAAAAGAAGAAGGGCCGTGGAAGAGGAATGGATCATCACCCTATGCTTAGTCATCTCTCAACGAGATATCACCAGAAAATTTTTAGTGTTAACGCTTTTCGAAGATTTTCTACCTAAGGTTGATTTATTCGGAGTGGCTCTCTCCCTCACCCTGGCTGGTTCTGCCTCGCGCTCCCTCAGGCAACCGGCCCACTCCGAATACGCCGTTACGGCGCTCAACGGCGGATGTTCTAAGTTGCCCTGCTTAAAACATCCGCCAGAGCCGGCTTTCAGTGCCATATTTTCTCTTTGCTTTCTCTTTTGTAATACCCGTATTGATGGGAGAAGACCATAGGGTCAGAAATACCAGGCTCACAACCTATAGTATATAAGATATAAACCCTTTTCAAAAATATACCTATCATTGCTGACGTCGTGGAAGTGATGAAAGGAAAACTTTCAAGTGCGGGTAAGTTTGGGCATACCCTCTTTTAAAATACTTATTTTGAAAGGTTTAGACAGTGACCCCGCTTATTCTCCCCTTTGGTGACCATACCCCGCGCATCGACCCCTCCGCCTTTATCGCGCCGGGGGCCGTGATTATTGGCGATGTGGACATCGGCCCGAAAGCCTCTGTCTGGTATGGGTGTATCTTGCGGGGGGATACAAATAAAATTCAAATTGGCGCCCGTAGCAATATCCAAGACGGGACCGTTATCCACGTAGACTCTCCTGAAGACGGAGGGTGCCCCAGCATCATCGGTAATGATGCCTTGGTGGGGCATAAATGTATGCTCCACGGCTGCACCGTGCAGGATCAAGGATTTGTGGGGATGGGGGCAACGATGCTGGACCATTCTGTGGTGGAAACCGGCGGGTTTCTCGCGGCGGGCGCGTTTTTGGGCCCCCGTAAAATTGTCCCCACCGGGGAAATGTGGGGGGGCTTGCCCGCGAAAAAGCTACGCGACCTTCGGGAAGGAGAGGACAAAATGGCCCTTTTAGGGGCAGCCCATTATGTTCATGAAGCTGAACTCCATATGGCTGCGTTGGAAAAGGCGAATAAGGGATAAACTTTTCCCGTAAAATGGCGCACGGCTTGCAAACCTATCCCTAAAGACAGACAATAGGGTTGCCATGATCTTATCGTGCCCATTTGGGTTTATTCATCGCCATGTCGCCTGCCTCAAGGCGATCTCTTTGTTGATCGGGCTTTTTTGGGCGTTCCTCAATGGGGGTCTGGCACAAGCGGCCCACCCCCAGGTCCAAATGGGCGCGCGCCCTGCATGGGTGGTGATGAATGAGCTAGGGGTGCCCACGGCAGAGGGGCGCAAAACCGCCCGGGGCGGCACCTATGCCCTTTTATTTGATACCCAAATTAAAACCGAAAAAGATCATTACGATTTTTACCGCCGGGCGGCGATGCTGATTTTAAGTGAAGGCGGGCTGGAGGAGGCCGGTCAATTCACCATGGCCTTTGATCCTGAAAAAGAGGACGTCACTCTACATGATGTCACCATATGGCGGGAGGGGGTTCCTGTCTCCCGGCTTGACCAACTCAACTTGGAAGTGGCGCGACAGGAACAGCAGCTACAAGATGGGATTGCGGATGG
The DNA here is from genome assembly GCA_039026195.1 of Pseudomonadota bacterium. Classification (GTDB taxonomy): domain Bacteria; phylum Pseudomonadota; class Alphaproteobacteria; order Caulobacterales; family Parvularculaceae; genus Parvularcula. Next base: position 18,100 of record JBCCMT010000002.1, read on the forward strand.
GTATCTGACCCTTTTTGCAGAGATTCCAGATGTGAAGGTGGGGGATATTGTGGACTGGTCCGCCACCTGGACCATTCGTAGCCCCGGCTGGCCAGGGCATTTTTACTATAATTTTCATACGGAGTGGTATGTGCCAAGCGCCCATGACCACACCCGTATTCTCACCCCCGCTGGCAGCCCCCTGACCGTGACCCCCCGCGGGGATGCCCCCGCCCCCCATTTTAGCCAAAAAGGGGCATGGGATGAGCGGGTGTGGCAAGCCAAAAACATCCCCGCCCGACACCATCACCACCATGTGCCCGTGGATGTCTTCCAATATGCAGGGGTGTCGGTATCAACCATGCAAACCTGGCAAGACATCGCCAATTGGGGGGTAGATATTTATGCGCCAACAGATCATTTGCCCACAGATATAAGGGCAGTGCTTACTAGCGTTCAGTCCCGCCCCCTGGCAGAACAAATCACTTGGGCTATCCGCTTCGTTCAAGATGATATCCGCTATTTTAGCAATTCCGTCGGGCTTGGTGCTCATATTCCCAGGGATCCGGCCACTACGTTAAGGCTCGGCTATGGGGATTGTAAGGATAAATCCGTCCTTCTTGTCTCTCTCTTAAAGGCGTTGGGGGTGGAGGCTACAGTGGCCTTAACCCATTTGGACAATGGGGCGAGCCTTCCGGCCTTGGCCCCCTCCCCCCTTACCTTTAATCATGCAATTGTACGTATCACGACGGATCATGGGCCTATCTTTATTGACCCCACAAGCCGCCTTCAGGGAGGGGTATTCCCCTTTATCCATACCCCTGCTTATGGTTATGTGCTTCCGTTAGTGAAGGGCGCGACCCTTGAAAAAATGCCGATGGATGTTTTGGAGCATCCCACCATCGAAGTGGCAGAGGATTTTGATTTTACCGATGCCCTGACCCAAGGCATTCGTTTAAAGGTCACCACTTCTCGCCAAGGGGTGGATGCGGACCGGTTTCGCAATCAATTGGCCACAACCCCCCTATCTGCCTTCGAACGCACCTATTACAGCTATTATCAAGAGATGTATCCCGGGATAGAAATTGCCTCTGCCCTCCAAGGCCAGGATCAACGGGACCATAATCATTATCAGGTAACAGAGCATTACCTTATCCCCGCAGCTAAGGTGACAGCTGAGTTTCTAGCGCAATTCCCCTTTGATGCAGAGGGGGCCCGTTTCTCTTTCCCCACGGATATTGAAACCGGTCGTCCTTATGATATTGCCATTGGTCACCCCAATGATGGTCAACATACCATCACCGCAAGAGGGATCACCCATTTGGTCACCAAGGGGCAAGATTATGAGCATCAGACTGGCCCCCTCCTCCTCAGTATCAAAACGGCCATCGAAGGGGATTTGGTGCGGATGGATCACCGTGTACGCACCTCTTCAGATCGTGTTTTGCAGGCTGAGGTGAACACCTATAAACAAGACTATGATGCCTTTCGGAAGGCTCTGTCTTTTACCGTCGATCTGTCAGGTATCACCCCCCAAACCGTACAAGTACCCCCACAAGCGAGTATCAATATGCCCACCTTGAGCGAGGCGCCCCCTTCGAATAATTTCTCTGCGGGGGTGAATTGGATATATAATGGGGTGAGTTTACTGATCGCTATTTTGATGGGCGCCCTTATTGGTATTGTCACCGCCCGCCGTCGACAAAAACGCTGAGACTACCCTTGTTGGCATTATGCCTTACTTGCACATGTGATCATAGCAGCAGAGTAGAGGCATGATATCGTCACTATATTGATGGTATTATGCCTCATAAGCCAAGATGGGCGCCAACCAACGCTCCGCTGTCGCCATATCCCACCCTTTGCGTGTGGCATAATCAGTCACCTGATCTCTTCCAATCTTACCGGTGCCAAAATAAACACTCTCTGGATGACTGAAATAAAGCCCTGAGACGGCGGCGCCGGGCTGCATGGCATAGCTTTCTGTTAAAGACATGCCGCAATGTTCACCGGCCGATAATAATTCAAACAAGGCTTCTTTTTCCGTATGGTCAGGCTGCGCCGGGTACCCCGCCGCGGGGCGGATGCCTTGATATTTCTCGCCAATCAAATCCTCATTGGTCAAACGTTCATCTTTTGCATATCCCCAAAAGTCGCGCCGAACCCGGGCGTGAAGATATTCTGCAAAGGCTTCTGCCAATCGGTCCGCCAAGGCGCTCGCCATAATGGCCGAATAATTGTCGTTTTGGTCCACAAAACGCTTGGCCACGTCATCCTCCCCATGACCCGCGGTGACGGCAAAGCCGCCAATCCAATCTTCTTCTCCCTCGGGCGCCACAAAATCTGACAAGGCATAATTGGGCTGACCTGTTTTCTTTTCAATCTGTTGACGGAGGGTATGGAAAATAGCTGCTTCTTTCGTTCGGCTTTCATCTGTCCAAACAACGATGTCATCCCCCCGCGCATTGGCTGGCCAGAGGCCTAGCACCCCGTGTGCAGTGAACCATTTCTTCTCAACAATGCGCGTAAGCATTTTTTGCGCATCTTCAAAAAGACTATTGGCCGCTTCTCCGACCTTATCATCCGACAAAATGCGCGGGTACTGACCATGGAGATCCCAAGAGGCAAAAAAGGGCGACCAGTCAATATAAGGAATAAGGTCCGCTAAATTCACATCCTTCAGGGTTGTTAGCCCGGGCTTGAGGGGAGCGGGGGCCACCGTGGCAGGGGCAAAGCGAAATTTATTTTCTCGCGCTTTAGCAATATTAACGCGGTCATCCTTTTTCTGACGCTTTAGAAAAATATCCCTGACATTGTCATAGTCTTTTGTGATATCAGCGAGATAGCCTTGCTTCCGCTCATCAGAGAGAAGGTCACTTACCACCCCCACGGCCCGGCTTGCGTCGGTTACATAGACAACACCCTGATCGTAAGAGGGGGCGATTTTCACGGCCGTATGGGCTTTTGAGGTGGTGGCGCCCCCAATCATCAAAGGTTGGTTCATCCCGAGACGTTTCATCTCCTTGGCCACATGCACCATTTCATCAAGGCTCGGCGTAATTAGACCGGAAAGACCAATGACATCTACATCATGCTCTTTTGCCTTAGCTAAAATATCATTGGCGGGCACCATCACCCCAAGGTCAATCACTTCATAATTGTTACACTGAAGAACCACCCCGACAATGTTTTTACCAATATCATGAACATCGCCTTTCACGGTGGCCATTAACACTTTGCCATTGGCCTGGGGGGCGGCATCTGCGCCGCTGGCCTCCCGCTCTGCTTCCATGAAGGGGGTCAGATACGCCACCGCTTGTTTCATCACCCGGGCGGATTTCACCACTTGGGGAAGAAACATTTTCCCATCCCCAAAAAGATCCCCCACAATATTCATCCCGTCCATCAATGGGCCTTCAATCACATAAAGGGGGCGCTTCAGCTTCACCCGCGCTTCTTCGGTATCTTCCTCAATATACGCATTAATCCCCTTGACAAGGGCATGGGTCAGGCGTTCTTCCACAGGGTTTTCTCGCCACGACAAATCCTCTGCCCGCGCCTTTTGTCCCTGCCCCCGAAACTCTTCAGCCACCTCTAAGAGTTTTTCTGTCGCGCCCTCATGCCGGTTGAGGATCACATCTTCCACCGGGTCCCGCAAAGATAGGGGAATATCATCGTAGATGGCCAATTGGCCTGCATTCACAATACCCATATCCATCCCCGCCTTAATGGCATGATAGAGAAAGACCGAATGCATCGCCTCCCGCACGGCATCATTCCCCCGAAAAGAGAAGGAGATATTTGAAACGCCGCCAGACACCTTCGCGTAAGGAAGGGTTTCTTTAATCATCTGCGTGGCCTCAATAAAATCAAGGGCATAATTATTATGCTCCTCAATCCCTGTGGCGACGGCAAAAATATTCGGATCAAATATAATGTCTTGGGGAGGAAAGCCATTCTCCACCAAAAGATTGTAACTCCGTGTACAAATTTCAATTTTGCGCGCAGCTGTGTCCGCTTGTCCCTCTTCATCAAAAGCCATTACCACCACAGCCGCCCCATAGCGCTGACAAAGTTTTGCGTGGTGGAGGAAAATTTCTTCCCCCTCCTTCAAGCTAATGGAATTAACGATGGGCTTGCCTTGCACTTGCTGCAACCCCGCTTCGATCACTTCCCATTTGGAGCTGTCAATCATTACAGGAACACGGGCAATATCAGGTTCAGCCGCGATCAGCCGGAGGAAGGTGGTCATCGCCTCCACCCCATCTAACATGCCCTCATCCATATTAACGTCAATGATTTGGGCACCATTTTCAACTTGTTGTAGTGCCACGGCCACTGCGGCAGCATAATCCCCCGCTTTGATCAGCTTTCGGAACTTTGCTGACCCTGTTACATTTGTCCGCTCCCCTATATTGATAAAAGTGGGGAGAGCTGCTGGCTCACTCATGATGCTTTTCTTTCTAATGCGGGGCGAATGCCAAGCATATGACAGAGCGCGAAGGCAAGCTCTGACCGGTTGAGGGTATAAAAATGAAAGTCTGTGATGCCGCGATCCGCCAAATCGACGCATTGCTCGGCCGCCACCGTGGCAGAAACAAGGGACAAGGTTGCAGGATCATCTTCTAAATCTTCAAACATGGTGGTAAAACGGGCCGGAATGGTTGCACCGCATAGACCAGCCATCCGTTTGAGGGCGGAAAATTTTGTCACGGGCATAATCCCCGGCAGGATGGGAATCGTGATCCCCGCAGCCCGGACTTTTTCTAAATAGGCCTCATAGATATCATTATCATAGAAAAATTGCGTGATGGCTCTCGTCGCCCCAGCGTCCACTTTCCGTTTAAGCGTATCAATATCAGCTTCGAGGCTTGCGGATTCAGGGTGTTTTTCTGGATAACACCCCACGGTGATATCAAAATCTGCGATGGTCTTTGCCCCCGCTGCCAATTCTGCGGCATTGGCATACCCATCAGGGGTCGGTATATATTTCTCGCCCACCCCCTTTGCTGGGTCACCGCGTAAGGCCACAATATGCCGGACGCCCACTTCCCAATAATCTTTTAAAACCTGATCAACCTCGTCTTTGGTTGCGTCAATAGTGGTTAAATGCGCCGCCACCGGAAGATTTGTCTCCCGTAAAATACGAGAAACCGTCTTATGCGTGCGATCCCGGGTGGACCCCCCGGCCCCATAGGTCACAGACACAAAGCGGGGCGCCAGGGGGGCAAGTTTTTCCACGGACCGCCACAGGGTTTTCTCCATCGCCTCGGTTTTAGGCGGGAAAAATTCAAAGCTGACATTAAGAGCTGACATAATGATCCGTTCGTTGGGGAAGAGGATGGTTTATCCGTAAAGCGGTGGAGGGATG
>JBCCMT010000003.1:0-22768 GCA_039026195.1 Pseudomonadota bacterium
AAGGCAAGGGCGAGCCACTTGGCTCTTTGTGGCCAATAGGCGGCTTTAAAGGCATTGGCCGTTTTAGTACTTTCTTTTTCAGTGGGGGCAGTCTTCGTCGCCGTCAACGCAACCATCAATCCACAGGAGATTAGTCCTAAGGTGAGGACACCATATCCGATAGACCAGCTCATGGTTTGAAAATGAAGCGCAGAAAAAGGTTCAAGTAAAAGGGGGTAGGCGACCAAACCAATGATCGAGCCGGCATTACTTGCCGCATAAAGATGATAGGGGTCATGGGCATCAGGACGGTTAGACCGCGCATACCAGGCTTGGATCAAAGGGGCGGTGGCAGAAATCACCGTAAAGGGCGGGGCGATGGAAACCGCGAAGGTGGCGATCAACCAAAGGGCAGGGGAGGAGGGCTCAGGGGTCCCAAAGGCGGTACTTAACCCTAAGGGCAAGACTACAGCACTTAAGAGTAAGGCCGCCCCATGAAGAGCGACTTGCAGGCGGAGGTCTTTCAGCTTGCATAAAAAATGCGCGTAGATATAGCCTGCGAGTAGCGCCCCTTGAAAGCATACCAGCGATACATTCCAAACTGAGGATGACCCCCCCAAAATGGGCAAGGCCATTTTGGCAAACATGGGCTGTACAAGGAAAACCAAAACGGCACTGAAAAAGACCGTGGCCATAAAGGGCACAGCGGTCACAGGGTTTGACCATACAGATGACGGCCTAAGGGCGGTGGTTTGGCTCATGGGAAGGCTCTCTTTTCGCAAAGCGTAAGAAAGAGCTCTACAGGAAGAGGGTTTCAAAACCGTTAGATCGACCCCTCGAAGTCTTCAGAAACGGCTGAATACACATTGCTCTTCTCATGTGTTTACCATAGTTTAAGGTTTCAGAGCGGTGTGAAACGGGGCTGAAAATATGACATCTGAAGTTGTCTTGATGAATAGACAAGCGGTGGCCATGGCAGCGGATAGTGCCGTGACCATTTCTGGGCCCAATTATCTTAAGACTTACAATAGCGTAGACAAACTCTTCCCCCTGGCATTCGATCAGCCGGTGGGGGTCATGATCTATAATAATGCTGAATTGATGGGCACCCCTTGGGAAACCCTCATCTCCCTTTACCGCGACCAATCTCGCGGCAAAGGCTTTGACCATGTTGATGCCTATGCGCGTGATTTTATTGGCTTTTTATCGCAAAATCCGGATCTTTTCTCCCAAGAGCAGCAGGATCAGGAGTTTTGTAAACATATCGCTGTGGTGATGAGTATTATCGCCCAAGATTTTGATGAGCAAATTCGCCAATTCCAGTCCTCTCAAGCGGGCAATTTGCGAGAGCATGTTTCCTCTATTTTTGAATATGTGGTGGGGCAACTTCATGGGGACTATACAAAAGGGGTGGATGGCAGCCCGAGGGGCAATTTAAGTTGTTTCCCGCAAGGGATGGAAGACCAGCTGCGCCGTCGGTATGGCGGACCGATTTCTGACATCATCGAAAGTCTGGTGGTTGCGTTGAAAAACGACCATGCTGGCATCGCTATTTCTGAGGCCACCATGGCCCAGTTAGAGGAAATTGCGGTCTTTTCAGTAACAAAAGATGCCTTTTTCGAGCATTATACGGGGGTGGTTTTTGCAGGCTTTGGGCGGAGAGAAACCTTCCCCTCCATGCGGTCCTATCTCACCTCCACGGTGGTGATGGGGACCATGAAACACCGACAAGACCGGGCTGCGGGGATGTCGGCGGATAGTGGGCCTGTCATCCAACCCTTTGCCCAGGACAGGATGATCAGAACATTTCTGACGGGCATGGATTATGGGCTGAAGGTTTTCTTATTTGGTCAAACCTTAAGGCTTTCCAATCATTTGGTGGCGGATGTGGTGGGCCGTGCGCCAGGGCTGACCGATGATCAGCGCTCGCAGCTTTTTTCAAGCTATTCAGAAAATAATCTGGGCTCTGCGGTACAGGCCTTTTTCGGTGCCATTGATCAGTACCAATATGCAGCCCACACGGCCCCTATCTTGCGCGCCATTCAAACCCTGCCGAAAAAAGAGTTAGGGGAGACAGCGGCATCCTTGATTAAATTGAATTCTTTCCAGCAAAAAGTGATGAATTCTGTTGAGACCGTGGGGGGGCCTATTAGCCTAGCCACCATCACACGGAATGAAGGCCTTGTGATGGGTAAAGAGCGAGCGGAGCTTTGAGATGAAAGACCGATTAGATCAAATTTGGGACGGCTTTTCAAAACGCAGTCAGATGGATTTACGTGGCGTGTCCCTGGAGACGACGCCGCGACCTGAACTTTCTCAAAAGGCGACAGAAACCTCCATGGGGTTAAAGACGCCTTTAAATATAACCGCCCTGCCGGAGGGGGCCGCCGACCCGGTGGGGGCCGCCCTTGGCGCGCTCCATCAGCAATTGGCGGAAAAGTCACACCAGAAAAGCAAACCGCAAGAGCCCCCCTCAACCGTAGCGCGTTTTACACCGCCCCCTTCTGCGGTGGAGACAACATTGCTCGCCGATTTGGCATTTACGGAAAGCAAAACAAACCGATCCCCTTCGGATTATTTAACCTATGCGGCGGGTCGGCAAGAGGCCTGGCAACGGAAAAAGCGAAAGAAATTTCTAGGCTTATTTTAGGGGCTGTTCTTAGTTAAATGCCCATGATCCATGGCATCATATTTGGTGCGCTATGGGTAAGGGTAAAGCATAATGCGATACTGGCTGCGAGATAAGGTCCGAAACGTATTTCCGTTTGGGCGTCAATCGCCCCGCCTTTCACTCTTAACACCATTATCGTGATAAGGGCACTGAGCGCAGCCATCAGGACCACAAAGGGCAGGGCAAAGGGCCCTAAAAACGCCCCCGCCGCTGCCATTAGCTTCGCATCCCCCAGTCCTAACCCATCTTGTTTACGGAACATTTTATAAAGGGTGCTGATCAGCCAAAAACTAGCATATCCCAGCCCTGCGCCCCATAGACTTTGCCCAAGCGGAATAAAAATATTCCCTATACTCAGCAATATACCCATGGCAATAAGGGGAAGGGTGAGGGCATCTGGTAAATAGCCTGTTCGCGCATCAATCATCCCAAGGGCAACTAAAAAGAGAAAAAGCGTGAAAGCAGCAAGGGAGGGGAGCCACGCCAAGGGCAGGGCTATGGCCACCATGGCCGACATGACCCCTAAAAGTTCAACTGTGGGATAAAAAGAAGAGATCTTTGTGCCGCAATACCGACATTTCCCTCGCACGGCAAAGTAGCTGAGCAGGGGGATGAGATCTTGTGGCCCCAACGGGTGTTTACAATGGGGGCAATGGGACCGGGGCAGCGCCAAAGAATAATGTTGAGGATTGACAATATCATTCGTCACCAACCCCCAGATCACCGGCCCCCGATGGATGACCACTGTCAAAAAGCTGCCCCCTAAAAGGCCGACAATCCCAGCGGTGATGATGAAAAATATGTCTGTCTCAATCATTTTAAAGTCTTAAGAAAGCTCCCCCGAAAAGGGAAATATATATCCCGGGCGCATTCTGTCTTTATCGTTGAATACCCTTCTTTAATACCCTTCACGATTTTAAGGATTTATATACAATTTCATTCAGTGTCACAAAACTGAGAAATTCATCCCCTAAGGGCTTCATGGAGAGGGATGCATGGGTGCGCCCTCCTTGTATTTATTTGTAGTTTGCAATCTGCCTTAGGGGGCATAGCATGAAAATTATTAATTCTCTTCGTGGCGGTCTTCTTTTGACGAGCGCTTGTTCTGTTCTCGCAGCCTGCTCTGGCAGCGGTGAAGTTTCCAACAATGGCTCAGCTGGGTCTGTGACTGTTGGTTCAGGTGGTTCAGGCGGTGGGTCTGGAAGCACTAATACGCAGCTTAGCTTCATTCCTGAAGGTTTTACCTGTCCTGTAGGGACCACAGGGGGGACCATTACCTCAGGAACCACTGATATTCAGGCCTGCTTGATTTCAGAAGGGACTATTATTTCTGACCTGACCTTGCCAGGGACCTCTGGGAACAAGCCGGTGGGCTATATCCTCAACGGGTCTGTGTTTGTGGGCCAAAACCCTATTAATAATGCTGGTGCACTGAGCGCTACACTGACGATTGAGCCTGGCGCCATCCTTATGGGCTTAAACGGGGAAGATGCTCTTATTGTGAGCCCCGGGTCAAAAATTGAAGCTGTGGGGAATGAATTCCTACCCATCATTATGACTTCAGCCAGCGATGCAGCGGACGGGAATGTCAGTGACGGTCTTGTCAACGGCTCTGCTATTGCCAAAGGGGAATGGGGCGGTTTGGTCATTAACGGTCTTGCCCCGATCAATGATTGCTTGAACGCTGGCGCAACACCTGGCGCTGTTAATTGTAATAAAGCCGGTGAAGGGAATGCGGGATTGTTCGGGGGGAACGATCCCAAAGATGATTCGGGTCAGCTTTCTTATGTGCGTGTTCAATATGCAGGTTTCCGTTTTAACGGTGAAGACGAGTTGAACGGGATTGCCTTTCAAGGGGTAGGTGACGAGACAGTTGTTGACCATATCCATGTTCACAACGGTAATGACGATGGTGTTGAGTTCTTTGGTGGAACTGTGGATGCCTCATATGTTGTGGTGACAGGTGCAGACGATGACAGTATCGACTGGACAGACGGCTGGTTAGGGGACCTTCAGTTCGCCGTGGTGGTGCAGGATGATGCGTCTGCGGACCGCGGGATTGAGGCAGACAACCGCGGCAACGAAATTAACGTTGGTGATGCCCAAGGCCTTCGGTCAAAGCCAAATGTAGCCAACTTCACCTTCGTGGGGTCGTCTGCGGCTGAAGCCAGCCCGCAAGATGGTATCAAGCTCCGGGCAGGGACCGACGGCGTTCTTGCCAACGGGATTGTCGTGGGCTTCGGTCTTGGCGATGGCCTCGATTATGACGACGACGTTGACTATGATGATAACGGAACAGTAGATGATGTGTCTGGTGCGACGCCTGAAGTCTTCTCTCTCTTCGTCGCTGAAAATGGAGCGCCCTTCGATAGCGACGGGGGTGTGCTGTTTAACGCCGCATCTTCAGGAAATGTTTCTGGGTCAATGTCTCCGTTAACCGGTGTTTTCACAAGTGGTCCTGTTTCTGGAGTAACGCCCACAGATATTAGTACTGAGCCTAATAACACGGGCACAACCAATGATATCACTTTCGCTAACTATATCGGCGCGTTTGATCCAGCTACTGAGGATGCTAGCGATAACTGGATGACAGGTTGGGTGTTGCCGACAGCTTTGCTTGGTGCTGAGGTTCCTGGCTGTCCAACGGGCACATTCACTTCATCAGAAGCCGTGCCTGCGGGCCGGTTTGAGAACAATATTTGTGTTCTTCCCAATGAGATCGCTTCTAACTTAACGCTCACACGCGGTAATCTTTACACTTTCTCAGGCTCAGTCTTCGTCGGTCAAGATCTTGGCCCAGACGAGGCAAACCCGATTGCGGGTCGTGCGTCTGCAACTCTTACCATCGAGCCAGGTGTGACAGTTTATGGCGCCGAAGGGGAAGATGCCATCATCGTGACCCGTGGGTCTAAGCTTGAGGCTGCCGGCGCTCAGGATGCTCCTATTATCTTCACCTCTCTTTCGGATATCAATGGCACTGTAACTAAGGATGCAAAAGGGGAATGGGGCGGCCTTGTGATCAATGGTCGTGCGCCGATCAATGACTGTCTTGTGGCCTCTGCTACACCGGGCACCATTGGTTGTGAGAAAGCCGGTGAAGGGAATTCAGGTCTCTTCGGGGGCGATAAGGCTGATGATGACTCCGGTGAGCTTGCTTATGTTCAGGTCCGTTACGCTGGTTTCCGCTTTAACGGCGAAGATGAGCTGAACGGTATTGCTTTCCAAGGGGTGGGGAATGGAACCGATGTGAATTATATTCAAGTTCATAACGGGAATGATGATGGTGTTGAATTCTTCGGCGGAACCGTAGATGCCAAATACGTCATCGTCACCGGTGCTGACGATGACAGTATTGACTGGACAGATGGTTGGCAGGGAAGCCTTCAATACGCTCTTGTGGTTCAAGACGATTTTTCCGCAGACCGCGGGATCGAAGGGGACAACCGCGGGAACGACATCAATGTTGGTGACGCTCAGAATCTTCGGACATTCCCAACGGTCTCTAACTTCACCTTCTTTGGGTCAGGGGCCGCTGCTGCCAGCCCACAGGATGGGATCAAGCTCCGTGCCGGAACTGACGGTATCCTCCTGAACGGGATTGTTGTTGGTTTTGGTCTGGGTGACGGGATCGACTATGATGCTGACGTTGACTATGACGATAATGGCACTGTTGATGATGTTTCAGATGAAACTCCAGAACTCTTCTCTATCTATGAGGCTGAAAATGGCAGCTCTACGGATAGTGACGGGGCGACAATCTTCACGGGTGCAAATGGGAATGTTTCTGGGACGCAAGCTAACTTAAACGGCTTTATTCCGAACAGTACATTACAAGCTGATGTTACAGCAACGGATGTCACAACGCTGACTTTCCCTGCTTTTGCAGATAATTCAGCCGACATTGATACCACCACCTTTATCGGTGCATTTGATCCTGCAACGGAAACAAATGACGATAACTGGACAACAGGCTGGTCTTTCAATGTGTCTACGAGCCTCTCTAATGTTGGCAAAGTTGACTAAAACAAATGTTTTCGGGCCCCGCCTTGGGGCCCGATGACAGTGTTGAAGGTTCATTAAAAATGCCTATAGGGGCAACGAGGTATACCATGTTTTTACTAAAACGGTTGGTTCCATCAGTGACGCTAGCGACTGCGATGATGGTGATGCCAACCATCGCACAAGAGGGGGAGGACACCATTGTTGTCCGCGGCACTCTTATTCCTGATGAAAAAAAATCAACTTCTGAAATTTCATCTTTATTAGATGCTGACGACTTTGAGCGGGCGGGGGATAGCGATATTGCGGCGGCCCTTCGTCGGGTGACAGGTCTTTCTATCCAAGGGGGCCGCTTTGTGGTCATCCGGGGGCTGAATGAACGCTATTCTTCGGCCACACTCAATGGCTTGCCTTTGCCTAGCCCTGAGCCCTTACGTCGCGCAGCTCCCTTAGATCTTTTTCCCACTTCTGTGATTGAAAGCACTTTGGTACAAAAGACTTTCTCTCCACAGTTTTCTGGTGAATTTGGGGGCGGTGTTGTGGAGCTTCGCTCTAAATCCATACCAGATGAAGATTTCTTAGAAATTGGATTGGGTCTATCTGCCAATACAGTGACATCTTTGCGCAATGGGCTCTTCCATGAAGGGTCTGACACGGATGTGTTTGGTTTTGATGATGGGCTGCGGGATCTTCCTGGCGAAGCGTCTTTGCTTTTTGGGACAAATAATTTGAGCCCCGCAGAGCAAAATCTTGTAGATACAAGTTTTGAACAGCAAAAAACACTTCTTATCACCCAAGAAGATGTGCCGGTGAATGGGTCTGGTTCGATTTCATTCGGGAAGCGTTTTTATTCCGATGGGGGATTCTCTCTTGGGACCGTTTTCTATGCAGGGTATGCGAATGACTGGCAAATTCGTGAAGGGGAGCGTCAACGCCTTGATGGGGTGAACGGTTCTGATACGGAGTTTGCACAAACCCGCCAGGAAGTTTCGATCTCTGCTCTGTCTTCCACAGGGCTTGAATTTAATGCAGATCACAGCCTTCAGCTTACGGGCTTGTTGGTACGGAAATCTTTGAAGAGATCTGAAATTGCGACCGAAGAGTTCTTCGGTGATGATCGTACATTCTTACGGGAGAATACAGATTTTGTTGAGCGTGAGCTTTGGCAAGGTCAGTTGACAGGGCAACATGCCTTCCCGGATCTTTCTGACCTTTCCGTCGATTGGAAATTGTCTTACGGGGAAGCTACACGGGATGCGCCTTATGAGCGTCGTACAGGCTTCCGCTTAGATGATCTTTCAGGAGACTTTTTGTTCACGACGGAGGAAGGGATTAATTCTATCACCTTCCGCGATCTTCTAGATGAAAATTTTGCTTCTGGTATTGATTTCAAGCTTCCTTTTGATGCATTTTCAACACCTGTCGAATTTAGCTTCGGGGCGGCTTATACTGACACGCAGAGAACTTCCTCTGTAAGAGACTTTGAATTCCGTGGCATTTTCCCCCCTGAAATTGTCGGCAGCCGGGCGGACTTGATCTTCTCTGATGAAGTTCTGGGCTTAGAAAGCCCTAGGGTTCGCTTTGTTTCCAATGGTGGCCAACCTGATAACTTTGAGGGCTCCCTTGAAGTGATGGCAGGATATGCCGCTGCTGATATTGAGCTAGGGCCTTTTGTTCGTCTTGCCGTTGGGGCACGGTTTGAAGACTCAACGCAAGAAACACTCACTTTTACCACGGACAATCCTGAAAATATTGCAATTTTCCCTGCGATTGAAGAGGATTATCTGCTTCCTGCAGTGACATTGACTTGGAACCCCGTTGGGAATTTCCAAGTTCGGGGCGGCTTCTCTCAAACCATTACGCGACCTCAATTCCGGGAGTTGTCTCCAAGTATTTTCGAAGATCCTGACAATGATGTTCGAAATACAGGGAACCCCTTCTTGCAGAACACAGAGATTGATAACTTTGATGTGCGTGCAGAATGGTATTTCGACAGAGGTGAATTTGTAACGCTGGGGCTTTTCTATAAAGATATGACGAACCCTATCGAGGACATTATCTTCGCCCTTGGGGAAACGCCCACCACGACTTATGTGAATGCACCGGCAGCTGAACTTTATGGGGCAGAGTTCGAATTTGAGAAGAATTTCTATCTTGATGAGTTATTTGGGGATAACTGGCTGACAAGTGGGAATACCCTCATTTTCAAAACCAACTATACCTACTCAAAAGGGGAAGTCTCTGATGACGGATCAGCAACTCTCGCTGATACATCAAGTCAGCGGGTCGACCCTCTAACGATTGATGCGAATGCGTTTATCGAAGATGGATCAAGGCTCACAGGTCTTTCTGAGCATTTGTTTAATTTGCAAATTGGTATTGAGACACCAAGTGAAGCCTCTGTAGCTCTCGTGACAAATTATGCTTCTGAGCGGACATTGTTCCGGGCAGAGCGGGTGAGTGATGGCTTCTTGAACCCTGTGGTTGAAGAGCCGCCGATCACTTTAGATTTTATCATCAATCAGCCCATTGAGATCAGAGAAGGTCAATATGATCTGACGGTGAAGGTTCAAAACTTATTGAATGATGATTTTGATGCCTTCTATGAGGGTCGGGACACAGTAGGGGCAGTTTCAGCTGATGCCCCTTTCCTTAATTACGATTTAGGGCGCACTGTCTCTTTCGGTGTGAAACGTCGTTTCTAGCGGCATTCTGAAGAAAAATTTAAAAGGGCGGTGCTTGTGGTGCCGCCCTTTTTCATGGAATATCAAAGGGTTAATATCCCCATTTTATGGTTTATGGGGCGTTAACTTGACGTAACCGATATAGAGGTAAAGATCGTTTCGATCGGTTAAGACCCTTGCAAAATGAAAGGAGGGGGATGTTGACAAATATGACCATGAATATGCCCCTCTTTAAAAAAAGAACGTCTCGTAAGTCCCCCGCTGAACAGCGTTTATGGGTACGACTTGTGGAAGGGGTTTACGTTATTTTGCTGGGCTTTTTGTTCACGCGTCTCATCTATACGCTGATCACACCTCTCCCAAGCCCAGAGGCGGTTCCGGTCACAATGATGGCATCAGCACCCGCCGATCTAACAATATTTGCCCGGTTTGACCCCTTTTTGGGAAATATGCCGCCGCCACCCTTGGAAGTTTATGAGCGGGCGGAGGAAACACGGCTGAACCTCAGGCTTGTGGGCACCTATTTGGATGGTGAAAACCCCTCTGCGATTGTGGAGTCCGATAATGGTCAGCACCCCTTCTTTATCGGGGAAACCATTATCAATGGCGTCACCATCAAAAGTATTCGGACCAATCAAATCATTCTCTCCCGCAATGGGGTGACAGAGACCTTGACCCTTGCCGGCCGGGAAGGGTTTGCAGACCCCCCCGATGCCCCGTCGGCTGCGGCAGATCTAACTGAGGCGGAGAGCTTGACGCCCGTTATCAGTGCAGGTCCGTCGCAAATCGCAATTCCTTCTGTGTTTGAAGATTATCTCAAACTCACCAGCCACCCATCGGGCCAAGGATATTTGGTTTATGCAGGTGATCAGCCCACCGCTTTTCAGCGGTCTGGCTTGATGAATGGCGATCACATCACAGCCGTTCGCGGCAAAGCCTTGCCCAGTGATGCCCGCCAGGCTTTCCGCGTGATTGGCCAAGCTGCCGTCCAGGGGGCGGTGGATGTCACCATCATGCGGGGTGGGCGGCCCGTTAACATTTCTATTGAATTATCAGAGTTCCAGTAATCCTATGCGTATCTATCTTTCCTCACTTCTCTCCGCCTTTGTCCTATCAACGGCGATCCCGACAACCGCCTTTGCGCAGTCCAACAGTGGGATTACCCTTAATTATGAGGACGCAGACTTAGCGGCGGTGGCAAGGGATGTATCATTGCGCACCGGCCGGTTTTTCGTCATTGACCCTCGTTTGTCTGGAAAGGTCACTATTGTTTCTCCCCCAAATGTAAGTCTCACCCCTGACGAAGTGTGGGAGGTTTTTCTTTCAACCCTGCAGGTGAATGGATTTAATGCCGTTCCCATTGGTGATCGAGAATATAAAATTGTCCCCAGCCAACAGGCCATTCGCGAAGGCGTCGTGAACGGAACGAATGGGGGCGGGGCGGCGACCACCACGCGGGTTGTCCCCTTACGATATGTGGATGTGCGCAGTGCGGCATCAAACTTACGCGGTATTGTGGGGGAAAATGGTCTGATCACCCCGATTTCAGAAAGTAACTCCCTGATCATCGTTGACACTACCCTTAATGTTGAGCGGGTAATGGATGTTTTGCGACAGATTGATATTGACGACTCTGTGGTCCGTTCCCTCACCTTAGAAAATGTTGCCGCCATTGAGGTAGCCAACACGCTGATGGAAATTATCGGCGTGCAGGGCGGGGAAAGCGCCCGCCAGGGGGTTAGTGTTGTACCTGTAGACGCTTCAAACACGATTATCCTCCGCGGCAATGTGGATGAGGTGGCGCGACTTCTCCCCATTGTGAAGGATTTAGACCAAAAAGGGTCGGGCCGTGTCGCCATTGACACCATCTATCTTAACCATGCGGATGCGGAGGAGTTGGTGCCTATCCTGCAACAGCTGATCGATAGTAGCGCTGGGGGGGAGGGGGGCACCGCCATGGGCGGGATTACCCCATCGGTGGCCTTTCATAAGCCTACGAATGCGTTGATCGTGAATGCCCCGCCGGACATGCAACGTCACATCCGCTCCATCGTGGGCACCTTGGATATTCGCCGGCCGCAAGTGTTGATCGAAGCGGTGGTGGTGGAAATTTCTAACACCACGGCGAGAGAGCTGGGGGTGCAATATTTAACCGGTGGGGGGAATCTCCCCGTGTCCGGCGCAAATTTTGCCAATACCCAGCCCAACCTCGTCTCTACCGCGGGGGCGGCTTATTTCTTAGGGCCAGGGTCAGAACCCCGTACCCGGACTATCACGACGACCAATGCTGACGGCACTGTGCAAGTCACCGAAGAGCAGGTTTTTGATAATAATGACCCCAGCAATGCTGTGGCCGGACAATTGGTGGAAGCCGCGGTGGGCGAGCTTTTGGGCCTGAACGGTTTTTTATTCGGGGCAGCCGATCAACAAGATGACGGATCCGTTTATGGGGTTTTGGTATCAGCCCTTCAAACCGATGGGGACTCAAATGTGTTGTCTGTCCCTTCGGTCACACTGCTTGATAATGAAACCGCTCTCTTACAAGTGGGGCAAGAAATTCCCATTGTCACCGGAGAGGCCACGGGCGCGGATTTCCAAGGGGGGTTCCGTACCATTGAACGAAAAGATGTGGGGAATATTCTCGAAGTTACCCCCCAGATTAATGAGGGCAATACGGTTCAGTTGAAAATTCGGTTGGAAGTTTCAAGTATCGGCGCGTTTACAGCACTGACGGAAGATATCATCACCAATAAAAGTACGGTGGAGACCGTTGCCCTGGCTGAAGATGGGCAGACCCTCGTCATTGGCGGCCTTATCGACAATGACCGCCGAGAAACCGAGACCAAGGTGCCTTTGCTTGGGGATATCCCCGTGGTGGGGAATTTATTTAAGGGTCAAAGCCGGTCAGAAGAAGACATGACACTGATGGTCTTTATCAGGCCCACTATTTTGCGAAATTCATTTACGGCTGACAATGTTACGGCTCGTAAATATGAATATGTGACTCAACAGCAACAATCTCGCAGCAAGTCTGGCGATCAACGGCTTAATAATGTGATGCAAAATTATATCGGGCCGGGAAATTATTTTACCCCCAACGCCACCGGCACCTTATCGCCTGTTGCGCCTACCCCCCTCAGCCGTGAACAGATTGACGGCAGCGAACAGCCTCTTACTGAAGAGGCGCCGGAGGCGCCCCTTGAGTAACACCGCCCCACGTCAAAACGAGATTGCTGAAGAGGGAGAGCCGGCCCCGAAAAAAGTGCGCTTTGCTTATTCTTTCGCAAAGGAAAATGGCATTGTTTTTCTAGGCCTGCCAGAGGAGGGCAAAGCCCTTATCGGTGTGCGCTCTGATGAAGCGGGGAAGGTGACAACCGACCCTTGGGCTTTGGCGGAGGCCTATCGTGCGGCGGCGATGCCTGTCCAAATTGAACCCCTCCCGTCAGATGTTTTTGAGCGCAAGCTATCGGAAATTTATTCCGCTGAAGGATTAACCTCGGCGACTTTTGAAGACGACCAGTCAGGCACAGATCTGAATGAACTTGCCGAAGGGTTGCCGGCCACCTCCGACCTTTTAGATACAGAGGATGATGCACCAGTCATCCGGCTCATTAATGCGCTGATTGCCGAAGCGGTGAAGACAAAATCCTCAGACATTCATATCGAACCTTATGAGACAGAGCTGTCTGTCCGCTTAAGGATTGATGGCGTGTTGCGGGAAATTTTAAGTCTACCCCCCCGCATGACCCCTGTTTTAACCTCTCGGGTTAAAGTGATGGCGCGCCTTGACATTGCGGAGGCCCGCCTTCCGCAGGATGGACGGATCAGTCTCGCCATGGGCGGGCGATTGGTGGACGTGCGTGTCTCCACGCTCCCCTCCCGATTTGGGGAGCGGGTGGTGATGCGATTGCTCGATAAAGAGCAAGCCAAACTTGATCTTGATACGTTAGGAATGCCGCCCTCTATTTTAGATCGGTTTAAAACAGTGTTGAAAAAACCCAATGGGGTGATCCTTGTCACAGGCCCTACAGGGTCGGGGAAAACCACCACCCTTTATGGGGCGCTTTCTCTATTAAATGATCCGGGGGTCAATATTCTCACCGTGGAGGATCCGGTGGAATATGCCTTAGATGGGATAGGGCAAACTCAAGTGAATGCAAAGGTGGGCATGACCTTTGCGACGGGTCTGCGCGCTATTCTTCGGCAGGACCCTGACATTGTGATGGTGGGGGAAATTCGGGATGTGGAGACCGCGCAAATTGCTGTCCAAGCCTCTCTCACAGGGCATTTGGTTATGTCGACCGTGCACACCAATTCTGCGGTCGGCGCCGTCACCCGATTGCGCGATATGGGGGTGGAACCTTTCCTTCTCTCCTCGACCATTGCAGGGGTGTTGGCCCAGCGGTTAGTGCGCCGCCTTTGCGATAGTTGTAAGGCCCCGCGGGAAGCAACCGATACGGAAAAAGATCTGCTGGGGGTAAAACCTAAAGAGAGCGTCACTATTTACGACCCTGTGGGGTGCCCTAGATGTAACCATATCGGGTATGAGGGACGAATCGGGGTCTACGAACTTATTGTGGCTGACGATACCTTCCGGAAACTGGTGCATGATGATGCCTCTGAACAGGCACTCGCTGCCCATGCTTTTGGCAAGGAAGGTGTGCCAACGTTAGCGCAAACGGGCTTTGACCATGTGAAGGCGGGGCTCACTTCTATTTCTGAAGTCCTCCGGGTGGTGCAAGAAACCGAAGGTGGGTCATGACCGCTTTTCGTTATGAAGCTGTGGATGTTTCGGGCCGGAAAAAGCGGGGGGTGATCACCGCGGATACGGTGCGACGCGCCCGGAAGGAAATTCAAGGTGCAGGGCTTACCCCTTTATCCATCAAATCGGTGCAAAATCGCCGTGAGGGGAAAAATGGGGCAAAAACAGCCTCCCCGAAAACCAAAGATATGATTGCCGCCACACGGCAACTTGCCACCCTTATCGATGCGTCAACAACGGTAGAAGAGTCTCTTGCCGCCGTGGGCGCGCAGATGAAAGGGTCGATGATGGCAGATATCTTACTCGCCATCCGTGCCCGCATCATCGAAGGGTGGCGCATGTCCGACGCATTGGCTGAATATCCCAAAACCTTTACCCCCCTTTACCGGGGGATTGTCGCTGCGGGGGAAGAGTCTGGGAATTTAGGGCCCGTGATGTTGCGCCTTGCGGATATGGTAGAGAAAAACCGCGCCATGGCGATGAAGGCGCTTACATCCCTCATCTATCCTGCGGCTATTTTTATTGTGGCCATTGCGGTGATCGTCGCCCTGATGAATTTCGTGGTGCCGCAGATTGTCACGCAATTTAGTGGGCGGGGCCAGGCCTTGCCCTTTTTAACGGTTTTGGTGATCGGGGCATCGGATTTTATTCGCCATTGGGGTTGGCTGGTGGGGTTACTGATTATTTTCGCTGGGATCGCCATATGGCAGGCCCGTCGGCAACCCCGGTCTAAGCAAATGATGGATAAGGCGATCTTGCAGCTTCCCCTCATTGGGGGGCTGGCAAGGGATCTAGACGCCGCGCGGTTTGCCCGGACTTTGGCCACCCTTTTTGCCTCCGGCGCACCCTTGCTTGACAGCCTTCGCGCCGCGCGCCGTACCGTGACCAATGCCCATATTTATGAGCAGCTAGAAATAACCCTCACAGGGGTGCGGGAGGGGGCCTCTCTCTCCGCTGGGGTCAGGCGGGCGGAGGTTTTCCCGCCCATGATGGCTTCTATGATTGCGGCGGGGGAACGGTCGGGCAGTCTGCCAGCGCTGCTTGAAAAAACAGCCAGCCAGATGGAACAAACCTTTGACACAACGGTGACGGTGGCCCTTCGTCTTCTTGAACCGGCGGTGATTGTGACCTTAGGCGTAGTTGTCTTGGTGATTGTGCTTGCGATCATGTTGCCGATTTTACAAATGAACACCATGGCCTTTTAAAGGAGGCAAACTGATGAAATTCAACCTATGGACAAAGGTTTTTAAAGGTCAATATCGCCGAAAACCAAAGATCAAAGACGGGGATAAAAAGCGCCACCAGCGGGGCCTCACCTTAGTGGAGTTGATGGTGGTCATCGTTATCTTAGGGGTGCTTTCCACCATAGTGGCGGTGAATGTTCTGCCCGCGGGGGATACCGCAAGGGTGCAAGCGGCCCGTACCCAGATTTCTGTCTTCTCTAACGCCATGCAGCAATATCGGCTGGAAATTGGATCTTATCCCACCGAAGAGCAAGGGCTTGAGGCCCTTGTCCAGGCGCCGCGCGGCTTACGGCGAGCAGAGCGCTATCGCCCAGGGGGGTATTTAGATAAATCCACCATCCCGCTCGACCCTTGGGATAACCCTTATGAATATGCCCGCCCAGGGGAGTTTGGTGAATTCGATATTTACTCCTATGGCCGGGATGGCAAACCTGGCGGGGAAGGTCCCGATGCGGATATTGGCAACTGGCAATAAACGATCAGCTCAAGCCGGTCTTACCCTTGTTGAGTTGATTGTTGTTCTTGTCATCATGGCGCTGGTCTCAGCGGCGGTGTTGACATCGCTTCCCCCTCGGCAAAGTGCATCATCGGTAATCGCCAAAGAATTTGCGACCCTATGCCGTCAACTCTCCGATAGGGCGATTGTTGAGGGCCGCCCTATGGGAATTTTTGTGGACGGGGGGGGGTGGCAAGCTGCGGCCTTTGAGGAGGGGGAATGGATCAAATCCACTCTTCTCCGCCATGAGGATGAAGACCAGTTGACTTTTAACCTTATGCTGAATGATGAGTTTATACTGCCTGAAGATGCTCAAAATGAAGAGGTGGTTTTGTCCTTTCAGGGCCGGGAAAGCCCGTCGACTGACATATTTATGCCGCCCCCAATCGTCTTTGACCCTGCGGGGGAGGTGACCCCCTTCACCTTAAGCGTGGTCGGGGGGGATGAGCTGTGGCAAATTGAGATGAGCCGTTTTGGAGAAGCCGAGGTCCTTCGTGCAGCCTCGTAAAATATCCCGGTCCCACCGATACTCGGAAAAGGGCATCACTTTAATCGAAGTGTTGGTCTCTATTTTAATTTTGGGGACTGTGATTGCGAGCCTGCTTTCGCTGCTCACGGTGCATACGGCCAATATCACATCCTTACAGCAAAATGTGCTCGCGCGCATTGTGGCTGAAAATGCCATGGTGGAGGTGGTGACCAACCACAAAGCTGGCCGCCGATCCACTGAGGTGGGGGACGTTGCGCTCGCCGGTCAAAATTTTTATTGGGAGGTGCTATTATCCCCATCCCCTTATGAGGGGCTTGATACCATCACCCTCATCGTCAAAGAAGGTGAGGATGAGGACGATCGTGTACTGACGGAGCTAAGGACCCTACTCTCTCAAGAGGGGGGGCGTTGATGGCAAACCCCTCCCAAAAAGGTCTCACCCTAGTTGAGCTTCTTATTGCCCTGATGGTTTTTGCCTTCGTCAGCGCGGCGGCGGTGGGTGTGATGAATATCGCTAGCCGGGGGGAGAGCCAAGTGGCGCGCGTCACCCAAACACTAAGCGAATTAGAGCGGGCGCGGTCATTACTGCGCAATGATTTATTGCAGATCGTTGACCGGTCCTATGGGGATTCTTTCACCACCGCGCCCCTGCCGCCTATGTTGGGAGGGGGTCGCGCCCGAAATATGTTAGAAGAGGGGGACGGGGAGACCATTCTAATGGCCTTTGTGCGGCGGGGGTGGGCAAACCCTGGGGCGGCGCAACCCCGGGCCTCACTCCAGCATGTGACCTATCTTGTGAAGGAAGAAACACTCATTCGGCGCACCCGCCCCTTTTTAGATGCGGTGACAGATACACCGGAGGCCGATCAAATTTTGCTCAATAATGTCGAAGACATTCGAATCCGATTTTTAAATGGGCTAAACTGGCAAGAGGATTGGGAGGCTCTTCCCCGTCAGCCAGCGCCCGATGCAGTGCGGCTGAATATGATGCACCCCATTTATGGGGAGCTGACCCAAGATTTCTTAAGTGGGGGGGCGTCATGAGAAAAAGGGAGAGCACGCCGATAGCCTTTCGCTCATATTCGGGGCCCCACACCCAAAAAGGCGCAGCTTTGTTGATTGTGCTGGTGCTCGTGGGCAGCTTATCGGTCCTTGCCCTTGGGCTGACGCAAAAAATGACCCGCTCTATCGCGCAAGTGCAAGCCACCCAAGAACGGGATGAGGCGATTTGGGCCCTGTTGGGGGCTGAAGTGGCCGCCCTGCACCTTTTAGAGATGCAAGACAATATCCGCACCAATGTGGATCTTGCCAGTGAGAGATGGTTGGCTGAACCTCTTCTTTTCCCCTTTGGGGAGGGGATGATTGAAGCCAGATTTAAGGACCGATCCGACTGCTTTCACATTAATGCCCTTGTCACCGATGGGGGGGCTCAAGGCATTGTGACCAACGCCAATATGATCCGCCGCTTTGGGCAAATGATCTTGGACCTTGGCGGGGATGCCCGGACCGGGGAGATCCTGGCGAGTGCGGCTGCAGATTTTATGGATAGCGACGGACAAGCCGGGCCCGGGGGCGCAGAGGATTTCACCTATTCCCGGGTGGAGGTGCCCTACCGTACGGCAAGCCAGCCCTTAGCGGATATCAGTGAGTTGCGCGCGGCAAAGGGGTGGGGGCGACAGGTTTACCGCCTTCTGGCGCCTTATATCTGTGTCCGGCCCGGCAGTGAGACGGCCATGGGGCTTGTGAATGTGAACACCTTAACCCCAGAGGACGCCCCCCTCTTACGGGCGGTGATAGGGCCAGAGATAAGTCTCGCAAATCTTGAACGCATGATTGAAGATCGCCCCCCAGATGGCTATGCAAATGTCCAGGCCTTTTTAGGTCAACCGCTATTTGCCAATAGAAATCCGCCCCTTGATGCGACGGTGGCTCAGGCTTTATCAACCCATGCCGCGTATATAGAATTCTCAGCTCAAATCTCCTATGGGGACCGCCTTTTTAAAATGACGAGTATGATTGAAAAAGCAAAAGGTCAAAGATATCAGGTGGTCAGCCGCCGGTTAGGAGGGGCAGATCTATGACCCTCGGTCTGATTATCGTAAATGAGGATCCTGAAGCCGCTGTCCATTGGGCGGTGGGCGAAGAGGGGGACCTTAAAGCCACAGGCAGCGTCGCCACCCTTTCCGATGTGCCCACCTCAGTGCGGGATGCCGAAAGTCTGATGGCCATCCTCCCCGGGCATATGGGGGCGACCCGGCGGCTCACCTTGCCGGTGAAGGGGGAAAAAGCATTGGAGGATGCCGCCCGGCTGTCCTTTGAGGATGTGCTTGCCGAACCTGTGGAGGATTTCCATTTTGCCTTTGGCCCCTTAGAGGAAGATGGCACACGGATGGTTTCAGCGGTGCCGATTGATTGGCTAACCGCGTGGATGGATCATTTAAAAGAGGCTGAGCTAGACCCAGACCATGTGACCCTTGACCATCTCGCCATTCATATTGATGAACACCCCCTTGTGGTATTGCATCAAGCCCATCAGGTGGCCGCGTCTTTAAAAGAGGGCGGGGTGACAGGGGACCCTCAATTCATCCAAATGCTGGTTGATCCCATCACGGATGGTCAAAAGGTTCTAACCGTCGGGGTAGGGGCATCTTCACCGAGCTTTGACATTGTGTTGAAGGATACAAAAGCATTGTCTGCCTTTTACCTAAAAGGTGTGGCTGGTCGGCAACTTGCGTCCTTCCGTAAGGGGATATTTGCCAAACGTCGAGATTGGAGTGGGCTTTTCCGTCATTGGCGGGTGGCAGGGGGCCTAATGGCGGCATGTGTGGGAGTTTGGGTCGTCGGCCTTGTGCTTGATGGCGTTCGGCATGGGCGGGCGGCGGACCAATTGATGCGTCAATCAACTGAAAATTTTGCCATGGCTTTCCCCGACACCACCATCCGGGACCTTCGCCGGCAAGCCAGTCAGCGGGCCGGCGGCGTGGGGGGGGCCTCTCTTTTTTTACCCTTAAGTGCTGATCTGGCGGCGGCCATTGAAGAGAATGAAGCGGTCCAACTCACGGGCTTGCGCTTTAGTTTGGATGGTGAATTGGTGGCCGATCTCACCTTTTCTGATGCCGTGGCCCTTGAACAATTGCAGCGAGATTTAGAAGCGCGGGATGTCCCCACTCGGGAAGGGGCGAACCTACGCCGTGAAGCCAATGGGCAGTATTCTGGCCAACTTTATCTAGGAGAGATCTAATGAAATCATTTTTCTCCGCCCAATGGGACGCCATGAACCCAAGGGAGCGATTGCTGATAAGTGTCGCTGTGGGGTTGATCACGATACTGCTGATATTGGTTATTGTCATACGTCCTGCGCTTTCCTTCCAACAGAGCCAGCGCGATGCCTTTGATCGGGCGTTTGAAACAGCGCTCGTGGTCCAGCGCGCTGTGGCCGCAGGCAAAGCTGCGCAAAATGATGATGATAGCTCTTTACGGTCTATTTTAACCAGTACCGCCACGCAAAATGGCATCGTGATCAACCGGATCAATGTGCAAGAGGGGGCGATCGATCTGTCGGTGGCCAACACGACCATCGCGCGGCTTTATGGCTGGCTTGACCGGTTAGAAAGAGATCAAAATGTGTATGTGCAGGAGGGGTCTTTGCGCCCCTCCAATGACGGGCTGGCGATCACGGCCCGATTGACCATGGCCAAAGGGGCGTAGAAAAGAAGGGTGTTTTCGTGACCCGGTCGACATTAGGGTATATAGGGCTTTTTTTGGTGGCAGCCTTCATCACGGCTGTGGCGAACCTGCCCCTTTATCTGGTGGTGCAAGCCGCGGGACTTCCTCTGCAGGCGGAGCGGATATCGGGTACGATCTGGAAGGGGCAGATTGAGAATGCGTGGATTACTGGCTATCCTGTAGGGGATGTGGCGGTGAACGCGAAACTATGGCCCCTTCTTCAAGGGCGTTTGGCTGCCGACATCAATCTTAAAGGAATTATTGCGACAGGGTCGTCGAGAGTATCCGTGGGGATGCGGCGGATATCTTTTCAGAATGCTGATTTTTTAGTCAATATTTCGCCCCTAAATCTGCGGGATGCCTTTGATGCGCCCATGTCGGGGGAGGTTCTTTTACAAAGCCAGTCCTTGACCATTAGTCCCACCGCCTGTGTGGAGGGGACCCTGTCCTTAACCACCGACACCTTGACCAAAACGGCCGTCCGATATGGGGGGGAGGGGTTTGTGCTCTCAGGAGAGGGGGCGTGTGAGGAAAATGCCTTTCTCCTTCCCCTTAAAGGCGAAGGGCCGGAGGGGCGGGTTGATGCCACCATTCGTGTTTCTGCAGAGGGGTATTTCACTGAACTGAATATCGAACCCACAGATCGCCGCTTGGCAGGGGCCTTAGAACTTTATGGCTTTCAGCAACAGGGAAATGCGTTTAGTTTGGTGCAAAGAGGAACACTTTTTTAAATGGCCCATACCCGTGATATCTCTGTCAGCCGACATATATGCTCGTCTCTCCTGCTCGCATTGGTGAGCCTGTTTTGCCTTGCCGCCTGTGAAACCACGCCCGCGCCTAGTAAAGGCAACACAGCGTCAGACCCCCTGATCGGTCGTTTTCCCATCAGCGCGGACACCGAAGCGCCGGATCTTGGGGCCCTTGAAGCCTATAGCATTCCCAATGGGCAGTGCGGCATGGTCCTCTATACCCAATCCGCCATCAGGCCGGTCCCCATTTTTCGGTCCACAGATGATGGCAAAGGCCTTATGCAGATCGAAGGAAAGCTGACGACCCTGACCCTTGTGGGCCGGGGCGGGGAAAGCCGGATGGGCGTGCCCAGCCAGCAATATTTTGAGGCAGGGGCCGCTGAGGATAGCAAAATCAAAGCGGCCGTTTTAACCAGTTGGGGCCAAACCTTCCCCAGCGGCGCTTATGTGCAAGAGGGGACCATTACGCTCACAGCGCCCGATGGATGGTCTCGCGTTCTTCCCGTGGCGGGGATTGCCGGGTGCCGACTTTAGCCGCCGCCGCCCAAAGTCATTTATACGCGACTGGCTAAGAGCCGATCTTCCACCGCTGGCAGAACGTCTTCAGCCTTTTCCACCACAATAATATCCGTCTTCAACGCTTTATCGGCAAATCCCCTGTCCACCACGTGATGGAGTAATTCGATGAGGGGGGACCAAAAGCCGTTAACATTACAGATGACCAGCGGTTTCCGGTGGAGGTCCAACCGTGCCCAAGAGAGAAGCTCAATAATTTCTTCTAAGGTCCCAATCCCGCCGGGGAGGGTGCAAATGGCGTCACTCTCATCAAACATCAACATTTTGCGTTCATGCATATTGTCGACGATTTTGTGGTCAACGCCCTCTAAGATACCTTCCAGCTCCACCAAAAAATCTGGGATGACGCCGTAAACTTGCCCCCCATTATCCCGCACAGCAGAGGCAACCCGGCCCATGAGGCCAAGTTTGCCGCCCCCATAAACAAGCCGCGTTTTATGGGCAGCGAGCTGTTGCCCTAAAATATCTGCAGCTTCTCCAAAAGCAGCTTCATCGCCGACGCGAGAGCCGCAATAAACACAAAGAGATTTCAGTTTGGTCATCGCGATTTTTCTAACTTCAAGCTATATATAGATTACGATCATGTAAAAACACTCGCTGCGACGGCAGTGTGAAAGGGTTATCCATGCGCGCATTCCTCGTTCTTTTGGTCCTTCTTGCCATCGGGATCTTAATTTATGTCTTCAATTTCAGAGAAAAAGCAGAGGATGCCGTAACGCCGCCTGTTGTGGAGGAGGAAATAGGGGAACCGGTGACGCCAGAGGTGGATGAGCAAGAAACCGTGGCGCTCCCTAGGTTTGATATTGTGCGGGTGGACCGAAGCGGTTTTGCCGTGATTGCCGGTCGTGCCGCCCCAGGGGCTGAGGTGACATTATTTGCCAATGGCGAAGCCTTAGAAACGGCTATGGCAGGCGCTGATGGGGCTTGGGCGATCAACACCGAAACCCCTCTTGCCGCAGGGCCGGTGGAGCTTAGCCTTAGCATGACCACCCCTGATGGGATGGTGGTCAATAGCGTGAACACCATCATTATCTATGTGCCTGAAAATGATGAGGATCAGCCTGTGGTTTTGCGCACCACCCCCGGCGGGGCCACGGAAATCTTGCAAAGTGCCGATGCCCCAGATGGAGCGTTAGGACCGCTTTCCATCAATTCCATTGATTATGATGATGGGGGGAATGTCATCTTCTCCGGCCGGGCAGAGCCAGATTCTGTGGTACAGGTTTTTGCAAACCGCAACCCTGTGGGGCAAGCCAATGCCGATGCCCAAGGGCGGTGGGAGCTGTCGACCACCATCCCGCCAGGCCGATATACCCTACAAATCATTCAGCTTGATGAAACAGGGAACCCCAAATATGCGGTCGAAGTGCCCTTTGAACAGGCGTCGTTGAA
>JBCCMT010000004.1:0-22003 GCA_039026195.1 Pseudomonadota bacterium
CTTCACCTTACCGCTATATCGGTAAAGAGACCCCTTTATTTCAACCTTATGGCAAAAATCTATTTAAATCTGAAGCCTGGCCGCACGTCCGGGGCCAAAAAGGCTAGATATTTGCTCAACGGTGATCGAGGCGACATTGGCCGCCGCAAGGCTGGCCATAGGGCTTGTGACCGTTTGTTGCTCCAATTGGGCGCCTTGGTCGTCAAAGCTTGTCACCCGATAACTTTCTGTGGTTTCGCCTAAGGGGATCTCTTCAACGGCCCAATTGTCCCCCCCAATGCGGCTGCGGCGAATCCAAGCCACGTCTAAATTGGCGCCATTGGCCACCGCGTTAAGGTGGACCGGCGCAAAGGGACGGGCGCCCGTCCCTGTGAGGGTGGCATCCACCTCCCGATAAGGGAAGGCGCCAGGGGGCTTGGTCGCAGGACCTGCCTGCCAAACCTCTTGGGTGCCAAAGGCATCCGGCGACAGGGGGCTCACCGCCTGACCCTCATCGAGGAAGACAATACGGGCATCGGCCGGTGCGCCTGCCATGGCTTCCAGCTCTGTACCGCGAAGACCCCGCAAAAACCCTCTTAACTGCCAAGACCCATCGGGCTGAAGCACCGCCTCGCGATAGGCCATTACCTCCCACTGCCCTGGCGCACTTTCCACCGCGGCTTTCCCGGCGCCATTTAAAACGGTGGTTTCATCAAGGGAGGCTAAGCCCCCGGCGGGAAGTTTGATGGACAGCACCGTGCCCTCATCCCAGCGGGAGGTGGGCCCCGGCGGCAAGGGGGAGAGCAATCGGCCCATGACACTTGATGAAGAGAGACTGCCAATCAGCGGCGCGCTGGCCCCCTCCCCCCGATAGATGGAGACCCGGCCCGGCCAAGGGGAGGCAAAGCTCGCCACCCGGACAAAGGCCCCATCCTCCCCCTCCGGCAGAAGGGGAAGATCCATAATGGCCACAGACACCGGCCCCGCCACAGCTGGTGAGGTTGCGATACTGCCCGACAGGCCCGTGTAACGCGGCTGATATAGGGCCTCATCCGTCCGTACAGCCTCTATCTGCCGAAAAGGGCCATCGGTAATATTGGTCAGGCGCAAGGTGATCGCCCCAGCTGCCAAGTTCAGGTCCACCACATCGGCGGGTTCAAGGCGCATATCCCCTAAAGCGAGGGCAAAACGCGCTGTGGTACGCATGGTGCGCGCTTCGGCCATGAGGGCGCTTAACCGCCCCTCCGCCTCCCCCGCTTCGAGGATGACGGCGGTATCAATCACCACAAGCCGGTCATTCTTCGCGCTTGGCTCTTTCACCTCCGCCACAGCGGTTTCATAGTCGGACAATCCATCCGTATACATTAAAGATAGCCGGGAGGGGAGATCCGCCTCCTGGGCACGGGTGATGGAGACCACAGTCTCTCCCGTTTCCACCAAATCATCATAAGGGATCAAGGTTGCTCCCCGCCCCTGGCGCGGCTTGACGATGAGATGCCCTGCACGCTCCACCGCATCAAGTTGGTAAAGGTCAAGCAAAGGCTCCATGGCATCCCGCGCCGGCATTGGGCGGGAGAGAAGATAGCCCGTAACCAGGGTTTGACAGGCAGAGGCATCCACATTCGGTAAGCCGCTCTCCTTTGCCAAGGTTTCAATCAATGTGCTGAGGGGAACCTTGCCCACCCGCCCATTGAGCCAATGGCCATAGGTCCAATTCTCTGCATCCGCCCAGACCCCCTGGCGCACAGGGAAATCAGGGAAGGGTCGGGCATCCCACGTATAAAGAAAAATACGTTCTGGCACCACCATGGGCCCGTTATAAAGGGCGGAGGTGGGGTTGTTCGCCCCGTCTTCCCAAAAGCGCATATGCGCCTCTAAAAAGCGGCGCTGGATCATGTCGTCCCGATCCTCATTCGAGAAATAAGGTCGTGCATTTTCAGAGGATTTGGGGTCGAAAAACACATTGGGCTGGTTCGGCCCTTTATCCGTGGCTGTACACCCTAATTCTGTGAACCAAAAAGGTTTGGATTGCGGTACCCACCCTGTAGTTGCACTATTGCGCACGCCGCCGGGCCGGTCACGGTGCGGGTTTTGCCACCACGACCAAAGATCCTTATACCGAAAGACCCAATCCTCCCCATGGGCCGTATCGGTGATGGGCGTTCGGTTTTGGGCATTTCGGTCCACGTCATCGGCATAGAACCAGTCATAGCCCTCCCCCCCGCGGATGCCGCCCTCTAGATAGCTTTCCTCATAAATGCTCTCAACCCCGCTTTGCGCATCAAGATGGCTCTGCCCCTCCCGCCAGTCGGTTAAGGGCATGTAATTGTCAATCCCGATAAAATCCGATATTCGGGTCTGCCCATAGGGGGTCGAGATGAAAATATACATCTCCTGATCCATCATTAGGCCGATAATTGCTATATTCAGACCAATCCGCCGCGTAGGAGATTTTCACATCCGGCCCTAATATACTCCGCACCTCTGCGGCAAGACTGATGAGGGCCTCCACCGCGGGGAAACGGTTTTGCTCATCCCGCACATTGGTCAGCTCACGCAGCTCTGACCCCAGCACAAAGGCATCCACCCCGCCGATTTCGCTACAAATATTCGCATAGTGAAGGATCATGACCCGATACCGGGCAAAAAACGCTTCCACTTGGGTGCGGGCCGCTGCGGTTTTATCGACACTAGCCTTAGGGTGGCAGGTGATCCGCCCCCGCCAAGGATAGGGCGGCTGGCTCGCCCCCCCATAGGGATTTGGTAAATTATTATCAGGCGGCACATCCATCAAAATGAAGGGATAAAAGACGGTCACCAGCCCCCGCGCCTTCAAATCTGACAGGGCCTGACGCACCCCATCATCAGAAGGTGTGCCGCCATAGGCAGGGACGCCAGGCTCTAATTCAGAAACCGGGTTCACATCGGCGCGCCCTAACCCGTTTACCCCCCAAGGGTTGGGAAGGGTTGTTTTATCGCGGGTTTCCACCCGGGGCTCGATCAAACATTCCCCCGCCCGCAGATCGGTTCCAAACCAAGACACAATCAGCTCAGCCGCCTCCGTATTCGGTAAGGCGGATGTCAGATGATCCATGGAGGCTTGGTAATCTGTGCCCCCGATATTATTATAGACATTCTCCGCAACGGTGATGCCCTCTTCTTTTTCGACCAGCACCGGCTCCGTGTGGTATACGGATTCCCCAGAGGCGGGGATGATGGTCACGGCGCGGGTCGCGTTTTCCAAGGCGTCAGGCTCTTCATTTTTGAGGGGACGCTCCACCTCAAAATTCAATTGCGGAATACGGTTCCCAAAGGGGTTAAGGGGGAAGTCCTCAAACACAAGATAGGCAAGCCCGCGATACGCTGGCACATTACCGACCCCTTCGATGGACTCCATCAACGCATCGGGAAGCTGATCTTCCGTTCCCGAATAAAGACGATAATTTAGGTCGCTTAAGGAATAAGGCTTCCCATCTGCCCATACCCGGCCAATGCGGGAAATCTCCCCTTCACAAAGGCCGATGGCGAGGGAGACACTGTAGAGATAAGAGGTGAATTCCTGCTCTGAGCTCCGACGGACCCCTTTACCGCCGGTACTGGTCGTCGTCACCTCTGTGGTTTCTTTAAAATTCGTGGCCCACAAAATCTGCCCTGCAATCCGCTGCCGCCCGTAAAGGCGCGGGATCGCCACCCCTTCCGCTGCGGTTTGGAGGCGGAGTTCCTCCTGCCGGGGGCCTTCACGGCGGCGTTTGACGGGCCCGAAGATCAAATTTTGGGCGGCGACAAAGGCCGCATTGCCCGCTGCTGCCACCACTTGGGGGGCGACCTGGCGGGCGGTGGTCACCACAAATTGACCGGCCTGATTGGCAAATTGACTCATGACGGACCTCTATGGGTTCTGATCGGGAAAGGAAAAAACACCGACAATTCGGTCTTGCCACCATGACGATAGCCAGGAGGCAACGACATCGCGCCCTGCATAGGCGTGTATGAAGCGTCCCTCCCCCACATAGATGCCGCAATGCTTTGCCGGCCCCTGGGGGATCACCCGGAACAAGATCATATCCCCCGGCAACATGGTGGTCAGGGACTGCGCCTGCATATAGCTTTGCGCCGCGGTGAGAAGGGGTTCATCGCCCCTCTCTTCAACCCAGTCGGGCGTATAGGGCGGCACAAGGCTAGGTTCGCTACCATAAAGGTAACGCCAAACCCCGCGGATAAGACCTAAACAGTCTGTTCCCTGCCCCATGGCGCTGGCTTGATGCCGATAGGGGGTGCCCACCCATTTAAAAGCATGGCACACAATATCTGCCCGGCGGGCAAGGTCATCAACAGCAATGGAACGGGGGCCGCTCATCGTTGGCCCCCGTCATTTTGATCACCATCATTCGGGTAAAGGGTGAGAATATCATTCCCAGGAATATGGGGGAAACCTTGAAAATTCAGTATATTGTTGAATTTCTCTTGGCAGGTTTCAAAACGCTTATCGCATCCTGCGGTTAATTTGACAACTGTCCCTGCGGTCAAGTCTTGGGGCAGCGCCTCCCATAAAGAGATGGTGACGATATTACCCGCAACCCCATGGCGCCGGATTGCGCGGATGACATTTTGCAAGGGACCCTCTTGAATGGTGAGAAACCCTTGGGTGAACCAGTCCCGCGCGAAAGCATCGATGCCCGAAACCACAAATTCACGCACACCGCCTTCTATTATGGTGGCAAGGCCTGTATAAAGGGGGGTATCAAGATCAATCTGACAGCGCGCATCCCCTAAGGCAGCATCACAGGTCCGCCCATAAAGTCGCCCTGCCGTTTGATCGAGATAATGTTTCAGGCTTCGAAACTCCGCCGTGTAGCCGGTGTCATTCCGTTCAATATTCCCGATACTGCCACTTTTCAGCAAGAGCCGTGCGTCCGGGGCCGCCCAATCCACTTTCCAAATGTCAAGCCGTGCATCATCATAGAGGCCCGCATCAATGGCCTCTTTCCCCAAAAGGGTGTCATTCAAGATGCCCACCATATCGGCATTGTCCGGCGCTAAATCAGCGCTTCCCTCTAAGGCGGATCCCTCCGCCCCGCTCTGTGCTTTAAAAACGGTGCCCGTGAAGGTGATATCCCGATCATGGTCGGTGAACCCTATCTCCTCCCCATCCTGACGGGTAAGCCGCCAACAGGTACAGAGGGTCGCGACCGACCGATCAAACCGTTCTGCTGTGAGAGCATCGACCGGGCGCATTAGCTTAACACCTCCACAATGGGGATATCAGGAAAATCCGTCCCCGTCGCAGCGACAGACATCACCAATTCGTCGCTTTCAAACCGGGCAGGAATATCGAAGATAAAGCCGCAGGTTAAGACACCGCCGGAGGGGGGCGGGGTCGTGAAGGTCACGGTCCCCGCTTGATCGTCCACCGTATAGGCGGACCCTGGCGTGAGCGCCACGCCATCTAAGGAGACGAGGACACTATCGGCGAGGGGGAGTAATATGCGGCGCTGATATGTTTCCGAACCGCTTGGATAGGTTTTATAAATCTCAAAAACAGTTTGCGCGCCATCCCCCACCCCCAGGGCCTGATCCGTTGCCGTTATCGCTTGACCCGCCGGGGCAGAGCGATGGTCAAAGGGGTCCCGCCAGCGAAAGGAGAAACGCTGCCCCTCCCGCGCTTCGAAAAAGGCCACCACCTCTTCAGCATCGCTAGGGCATTTGACCCCAAGGCCAGCGTTAAACCGGCGACGGGACCCCGCCCAGCGGGCAATACGCTTTTCATGCCCCGAAGATAGCGTGACAATCTCTGTACGCCTTATGGGTCCCCCCCGCGCCCCTAAAGAGACCGAGAGGGGAAAACGAATATTATGGAAAGCGTCAAGCATTGCGCGCGGCCCTCCCTAAGGTTTGAGTGAGAAGAGAAGCGATCTGGCCTGTCGACCGGCCGAGGGGATTGTCGCCAAAGCCTGTATTGCCTTTAAGAATATCTGGTAGAGAACCCGCTGGGTCAAAGGGGGGCGAAAAAATGGGGCCCGTTGATCGGTCACCCCCCAATACGCCGCCGCCGGTGGGGAATAGAATTTTCCGTAAAATATCCTCTAGAGGTTGTTCAATGAATTGATCCGTCCACGCCCTGGCGATATCTTCTAATACATCGTCCACAAGGTCTTGCACATCTAACTTGCCGGTAAGAATTGTGTCACCTAATTCGGTCACCACCTCTCGGCGAATGTCATCAAAAATGTCTTCCACAGCCTCTGAAAAGGGGATAAGCTCCCTTTCAGTTGTATCCCTTAACTCCCTTTGGGTGTCTTGGATATAATTCTGAAAGCCTGACATATCAAAGCTGAGATTAAATTCATGGGTCATTTTACATCCTTACCCCCCTTTTTATATCTGCGGCTTTTTGAGCGAGAGGTTGCTGGCCTTCATCAGGGTCAACACATCTTGCCTAGTCATCGTCGTACCCTGCTGGGCGGTTACTTGTTCAAGCATCAGCAACCATTCGTTAATGCTTAAATCCCAAAAATCAGTAGGCGTTATTCGAAAGCTAAGACAAGACAGGGTCAACCACCCTTGCCAGCGTCGCTTTCGAGGGGTGGCTTTCCCGGCGCCTGCCCGGCCATCAGGTCTTGGAAAAGACGAGAAACAGCGCCAATGGCTTCCCGTAAATTTACACTTCCCTGATCAAGTCTTGCGGTTGCTTCCCCCTCCCCTGCGGCTTTGCCCATAATCCGTAAAATGAGCATCAATTGACCTGCAGAGGGGTTTGCAAGTTTCACGGCCAGCTCCGCCAAGGTATCCGCGCCTAAGGCTTCTTCCATTTCAGCAAGGGCCCCTAAGGTCAGTTTTAAGGGCAAGGGGGTGTCGTCCACATGAACAACCGCTTCGCTCTTCATCTTCGTCATGCGATACTCCCATTTGTAAAGGTGATTTCCCCGGCGGAGGCTAAGGACATTCGAAATGTGGTCTCACCGCGGGTGGGGCCTGTATATTCCAAACTTGATAGCTGAAAGGGGCCGCTCAATGTTCCATAATCTGGTATCACCAGCTGCCATCGGCCATGTTCGCCTGAAAAAAATAAGCTTTGGGCTTGGTCACTCGCAGCGTCATTGATAAAGACCCCCTCCCCTGAAATATTGACTTGCCGCAACCCCCCGCAGGAGAGGAGCTCACGCCAGCCCTTACTTTCCGCTGTGGTGACATCCACTGCGGCGGAGGATAAGGTGAAGCTTTTGGTCCGTAAGCCCCCAATAACCCTATAACTGCCACTGCCGTCATCCAGTTTCAGCAGCATATCTTTTCCGCGGGTAATGCCCATATTACTGCTCCTTTACACCTGAACCGACAAGGGTTCGGTCACCATGCGAAAGCGCATGATGGATTGATAGGTTTCACGATCCGTTTTGAGGAGGGTGTCCGCCACCACAAATCGGCATTGTGCCAATCGGTAGTCGTCCAACGGAAAATCTGCATTATGAAGGCGTGTGTGCAGCAGTTCAGAAATTTCTTTGGCCTCTTTTCGTCCGCCCCAACGGCTGAAAATGCGCAGTGTTACCTCATGCTCTCTCGCGCCTTCGACCCCTTCATAGGGTTGGGAAGAAGCCTCCCCTAGGGTGACAAAGGGAAAAATAACCTCCGCTGGCACATTATCATAAAGCCGCACAGGATTGCCGATATAGCTTTGTAAATCGCTATCAGTTGATATATAGGTATAAAGACCAGTTTGAAGGGACCAGGTGGCAAAGGTCATGATGGCCGCACCTCTTCACCGGTGACGAAGTGAAATCGTCTTTTATCGTCATCCTCTCGAATATCGGTGATGCGATAGGTTTTGCCCCGATGCTCTAATCGCATTTCAAAGATCAAATCATCCCGATGGCGCAAGGTGAAACGACGGCGGGCTAGACCGGCGCGGCGGCCCGCTTCGTTATCAATAGAAGAGCCTTGCAATTGGGTCTGTGCCCAGACAGTATCCCTTTGCTGATACTGAATGTCTGCACCGCCCCCAGTGTCAGGAACACGGATAGGGGATAATAATGTCACTCTTTCGCGTAAATTTCCAATCATAGTCGGATCTCCCGATAGCTATTTAAAAGCGCCTCCACTGTCAGGGGGACCGCCACATAGCGCTGCTCTTGGAAGGCTTCCCGCTGCTCATAATAATGTGCCGTGAGCAGATAAAGCGCGCGAATAAGATCCGCCGGGATGTCACTCGCGCTCGTTTCCCCTGCGGTAAAAGTGACCACCAGTTCAGACAGGGTTTCTCCGCCCACCTGGGAGGGAATATCGAGGGAGAATTGGGCTGGCTCTCGCCGAGACAGGCACCAATCCTCACTCCCAATGCTTTGCGGGCTGCCCTCACCATAGGTGGCGGTGACATTGGTAATGGAGTTGACGATACCCGGACGAAGGGAGATGGGCCCTAGGGGGACATGGTCCAGGGTAAGGGCCCAGCTTTGTAGTAAAAAGGCGCGATCTAGCCGACGTTCAATAAAGGTTCGTGCCGTGATGGCCATGAGATTGATCACAGCATCTTCATCGGTATTGTCGATACGAAGAGCGGCTTTGAGATCCGCTAGCGGAATGGGCTCTGTCGCGGGGGGCGTGACCAAACTGAACATAAACTTACACCTTTTCTTAAAAGAGAAGTCTACCGACGTGGGTTAAGACCCCACGCCGGTACAAATTTGCGCTTACGCACTCATTTCCAGGAACTTAATGGCAGAGAAATCTTGCACACCGCCGCCCACTCGTTTTGTAGTATAGAATAAAACGTAAGGCTTCGCAGAGAATGGATCCCGTAGAACCTGAAGACCAGCACGATCCACAATGAGATAGCCCCGTGTGAAGTCCCCAAAGGCAATCGGCGTTTGGTTATTGCCGACATTTGGCATATCTTCGGATTCTGTCACTGGATATCCCAGTAGGGTCGACGGTTGACCCGCCGCAAGACCCGGGGCCCACAGATAATTTCCATCCGTATCTTTCAATTTCCGAACCGCAGCTGCCGTCTGGCGGTTCATGATGAAGCGACCATTATTGCGGTAAGCCTGTTCAAGGGTGTAGATCAGGTCAATCAAATCATCACCGGTGACACTGCCCCCAGCTGAGGTGACCAACCCTAACTCATCCACCGCGCGGGAAGCATCGACGGCTGTGTCATAGTCCAGTATACCGCGGGGTTTATTCACGCCATCGCCAGCGATAAAGGCTTTGCTTTCTTGCACGGCGAATTCCATTTGCACTTCGTCCGCGATCCACTGGCTCACATCCACAATGCTATCTTCAAGCAAAGCTTGAGTGGTCGCTGGCATAGCGTAAAGTTCCATCGCAGGGAAGTCGAGCGCCAAAAGCGACGGGGTCGCTGTTTCTGGGCGGTTGGCGGTCTCCCCGGCCCAGCCGGCACCGAAGCCTGTGGTGGCAAAGGGTTTCCGATAGGTATTCCCACTGATTTGACGCACCGTTGCAATCTGACGCATTGGGGAAATGGACTTTAGTCCGTGGTCCACCATCTGTGCTGTTTCTTCGGGCGCTATAATACCGCCGTCGGCATCGCCTGCGGCAATTGACTTTGTCTGAGGCGCTGTCATCACGCCAGAGCGCATATAGCCGTCAAAG
Organism: Pseudomonadota bacterium; assembly: GCA_039026195.1. Classification (GTDB taxonomy): domain Bacteria; phylum Pseudomonadota; class Alphaproteobacteria; order Caulobacterales; family Parvularculaceae; genus Parvularcula. Next base: position 9,586 of record JBCCMT010000004.1, read on the forward strand.
GCTTTTTTCGCTTCACTGACGGGGGTAAAGGCCTCATCCCCTAAGGAGGGACGCGCCGCCATCACTGTCATTTTTTCCATAGCCGCTTTTTGCTCAGCCACGCTAGCATTTAAACGATCTACTTTTTCAGAAAGCAAAACATCGTCATTTCGCTTTTCAAGGGCGTCTAACCGCTTGTCATTGGATTGTTTAAACTGTTCGACCGTGTAAAGAAGGTCACTCATTGCAGCTTTGACATCTGCAGGGTTTTGGGTTTTGGTCTCAAAGGTCATAGGGGGTCCTCTTTCATGCCTCAAGCAGGTTACGGGGGGATCTGACGCCCGGCTCACCCACATGGGTGATGCGGGCACCGGGCGCCATGGGAAAGGTCACAATGGAAATTTCCCAGAGGGCAATACGGAGCAACTCGCGCTTTCCGTCTCGTGTCCGGCGGGCCCTTTCAGGCTTAAATCCAATGGATAAGCCATCAAGGGCACCGCCGCGCAAGAGGCGGTAAAGGTCCGCCCCTTGACTTGTGTCAATAAACAAAGACCCGCGTACAAAAAGGCCATTCTGATCTTCCTTCATATGGTGCCAGCGGCCAATGGGTTGCTCAGCCGCATGCTGATAAAGCATCATGACACGGCTTTGCGGTGTGGGGATAAGTTTTTCCGTTTTTTCGATATTTGCGAATGCACCAGGGCGAATAATATCCCCCGTTTGGTCAGGGGCCCCAAAAACGGCCGCATATCCCTCAATTTCTACGCGATCTTCAGCCTGAGGTTCATCACTAAATAACGGGGTCATGGGCGATCGCTCCGAGCATCGTCAATTTTCCCCTCAATGCGCACAAGGGTTTCGCGAATATGGTCGGTTTGTTCTTCTAAGCGAGCGGTTCTTTCGATAAGGGTTTGTCCGTTGTCGACCTTTCGCTCTAATTGATCTAAGCGCTCTGCTGCGGCCCCTGCCCATAAAAGGCCTGTCACCGTCTGGGCAAAAATAACCCCGGCCAAGGCCATGAGGACACGATTTTCTGTGGTGATGGTCATTACATATTTCCTTCCGTTAGGGGAGGAAATCCAAGGATAGCGCGCTTTTCTGTATCGGTGATAAAGTCTGCCCCCAAAATCGCATCCATTCGCGCCGTGCGAGATTCTGTCAACGCATCTATCGCATCAATATCAAACCCAATCTGAGTGATGCCGTCATCTAGACCTGCGGAAAGGGAGGCTGTCACCTTACCTACAAGGGGGAGAACGGTCTGTCGCCAAAAGGCAAGGACGGCCTGTTGGTAGTTTGAGTAAGTATTATCCCCGGGGATGCCGAGCAACATGGGCGGCACGCCAAAAGCTAAGGCAATGTCTCGCGCGGCCCCATTTTTCAGCTGCTGAAAATCCATCTCCGCCGGTGACATGCTCATGGGTTTCCAATCAAGCCCCCCATCGAGCACCATGGGGCGGCCTGAATTGGTGGCCCCTTGAAAGGTTTCGTTAAGTTCCGTTTTCAGACGATCAAACTGATCCCCCGTCAGGCTTGTCGCCCCCTCCACCCCGCGATAAACCAACGCACCGGAGGGGCGTGCGGCGTTATCAAGCAGAGATTTGTTCCACTCCACCGCCGCATTGTGAAGGTCAATGGCATTCCCCGCCACTTGCATCGGCGACTGACCATAACGGTCATTGAGGGGATTAAAGAGCTTGATATGCAAGACAGGGATCATCCCATTCTCCCCCCGCCGAATGACACGGCGGGTTTTCCCTGTGCTATAGACATAAGCAGTGGGCCAACCATCTTGCCCCACCTCCACCTGCACACGGTCAGGGCGCAAAAGATAAAGGGCCGCTGGTCCCCCCTCCCCCGGAATAACCTCAACATAGGCATTACCACTAATCTGGAGATGCCCATATAATGCCTCGAGCATCCCTTGACCTGTTTGATCCGGGCTTGGATTTTTGAGCAACCGACAAAGGGGATGGTCCATCATACGGTTCTCCCCTTCATATACCGTCAACGGAACAGAGGAGGCCGCATCGGCAATCATTTGGATACAGCGATAGGCAATGACATTTTGCCGAAACCCCGCATGGGCAAGGGAGGTCCCATCACGCCCAGACCATCGGGCCTGCCCCATGCCGTGCAAGGCAATCATATCTGACAGGGCCGATTTTTTGTCGTCATCCCCTCTTTCAGGGCTTTTGAGCGTAGACCGAACATAAAATTTCTCCTCTAAAGGGTGCGTATGGCGGGGCCGTGACCATGGGGCCCCAGCATAAGATCCGTAAGCGCCCAAACGAGCGCATCAAGGCGATCTGGGCTTCCTTCACCAGGGTCACCTGTAAATTGTGTCATCTGCTCTTCGAGCGTGGGGAACGCCCCCACATGTTTGATCCGTCCCCGCTCATAAAGGGCAGCGATGGGCTCTGCCCGTACAATTTTACCGCGCGTGGCGCGCACAGCCCGAAAGGGGGCCTCAGGATCAGCTAAGCGGATCATCTGCTCCACCAAATCCCCCCCTTGGTTGACTTCCGCCACCAAACGGTCAGCCTTATATTGATGGAGAAGAGCAACGCCGCGCGCCGCCCATGCGGCGGGCGAAAGGCCACTGGACGACCCATCCGCTAAGATAAAGGCCTGCTTTTCAGCCCCTTCGCCGGTGGTGCCCGCCACAATGATACCGCATTCATCCGCCTCAGGACCACTGGTCACGGGGGGATCAAGGGCCACCACGATACGCGATAAAGGGGGCGGTGTTTGAACCCTTGCGGCTTCAATCATTTCCCACGACCAAAGGGCGCCGGCGCGATCTTCGACGAGCTCCCCCATCAGCTCTTGCCGGCCAAGGGTTGTTCCAGCATAGGTTTCAGCAATCTCGGTAAAGAAGGCTTCCGCTAGATTTTCGCGATTGGCATAGGTACTGGCTTGGGTCAAGGCAGTGGTCTTATGACCCATCAATTTTTTAAGAAGCGCCATGGGCCGCGGGGTGGTGGTGACCACTTGCCGAGGGCGATCCCCCAAGCGCAAGCCCAGTTGGAGATTGCTCCACGCCTCCTCCGGCTGACGCCATTTACACAGCTCATCCGCCCACGCTGCTTCGAATTGAAAACCGCGAAGGCCCTCTGGGTCATCAGCAGAAAAAACATGGGCTTGCGCGCCATTGGGCCATACCAAACGATGCCGAGAGGGCTCGTAGCTTGGCTTTTCCTCCGGATAGCCAGTGGCACAAAGGCCAGATGGGCCAGCAATCATCACTTCGCGTGCATCCTCATAGGTTTCCCCCACCAGGGCGAGACGCCTCACCCCTTGTCTGACTTGGGCCTGAATCCATTCCGCGCCGGTACGGGTTTTTCCAGCCCCTCGGCCGCCTAGGACCAACCATGTGGTCCAATCAGTTGTCTTGGGAGGGAGTTGATCCGTCCTCGCCCAAAATACCCAATCGTGCAGGGCTTTTTTCAGCATATCGCTCTCTAAGTCGTCGAGCCAATTCTTCGGGCCCAAGGCGGTCCGCGTAGCGAACCAATCGACGGTGAAGTTCGTCTCTAGCTGCTGCGGTGTTATCGTCGGTACCGTGGGGCTGATCATCAGGACAATATTTCTCGGTCATAGCGATACATTTCTCAATATTTCTTCCGTAAGCGTATAGGACACGCATGAGCCGATCTGCGGTTGCCACTTCATCGGGGTCAGACCAAGAGGTATCGAGCACGCGGGTCGAAAGGGTAAGGGTCAATAGACTGAACCCGTCCAATAACGCTCTGTGCTCATCCTCTATCAACAAAGGCTCCGTTTTTAACTGAGCTTAAGATACAATGGAAAATAAGGATGGGGATAAGTTTTTAGAAACAGGAAAAATATGCGCGATGATAGACGTTTTCGCCACCCGAAAATTTATGGGAAGCGTCGTCCGGTGACCCGCTGATAAAGGTGATCAACGTCAATCTTACGCTCACTGATCACATCTGAAGATACCGCCACGCCTGCATCCGCCACACTCTCTGGCCGCCCTGTGAGAAGGGGGTGCCAATCCGGCAGCCCCTTCCCCTCCTGCAGCAAACGGTAAGCACAAGTATCTGGCATCCAGGATAGGGTCTCTATATTATCCGGCGTAACGTTGACACAAGTGGGGACAAGGTCATGACGCTGATCATATTGCGTACAGCGGCGACGAACGGGGTCAAACAAATGGCAACAAACATCGGTTTCGTAAACCGCATCATCCTCTTCGTCTTGCAGCAACACAAGGCAACATTTCCCGCACCCATCGCAAAGGACCTCCCATTCGTCATGGGACATATCCTCTAGGGATTTTTGTTCCCAAAAGGGAGGCGGAGAAGACATCCCCTTCTATCAAATGTCCAGAAATAAAGGTCAAGGCACAACCACTTTCCCTATGGCTCTTAACCCTCTACAAAAGGGCGATATAGGGACAGACCATGGCCAAACGTCGGAAAAACACTGTTTTGGGAATGCTCGGCGCAGATTTAGCCGCCGGCACTGGCGCATTGGGCCGACAACTCATGGGCTTAGGGGGCGCTAGCCTAAAAGCGGTGTTTGGCCCATTTTTGCGGCTTCTCCCCTCCCCCATGACCCTCATCTGCACCGGCGGGGCCTTTGCCCTGTGGCTGATTATCGGCGCGATGATCGTCAATATCCGCTTTGCCGCAGAGGTTCTGCCCCAAGCGGATGTGGACCTTTGGTCTGTGAACCGCCCCCCTAGCCTTACCATCTTGGACAATAGGGGGGAGGTGATTGGCACCCGGGGGAACCGATATGGTGACCCTGTCACGGTGGAAAGCCTGCCCCCCTTCGTGGTGGACGCGTTTATCGCCACGGAGGATCGGCGGTTTTTCAACCATCGCGGCTTTGACTTACGCGGATTGGCCCGGGCCTTGGTGGCCAATATTCAAGCCGGCACGGTGGTGGAGGGGGGAAGTACCATCACCCAACAGCTGGCGAAGATTTTATTCCTTCAATATGACCGTACGCTGTTGCGAAAGTTTGAAGAAATCCAGCTAGCCCTATGGCTAGAATCCCGTCTGTCTAAGGAAGAAATTTTAGAACTTTACCTCAACCGTATTTATCTAGGCGCAGGGACTTATGGCCTTGATGCTGCGGCCCAAGCCTATTTTTCAAAACCTGCTACAGAGTTGACGTTAGCAGAGGTGGCGATCCTTGCAGGTCTGCCCAAGGCGCCTTCTAGCCTTGCCCCGACCATTAATATGGAGGGGGCCTTACAGCGGTCTTACGAGGTGATTGATAATTTGGTGGAGACGGACAAAATTGATCGGGCCACCGCGGAGGAAGCGAAAGCCACCCCCCCTGCATTGAATATCCCAAACCGAGACCCTTCTTTCGGGTATTTTCTCGACTTTGTCATGACAGAGCTAGAAGACCGTATCGGTCAGCTTAAGGAAGACGTGGTGGTGGAGACCACCATTGATGCAGAAATACAGCGCGCTGCGCACCAGGCGGTGCAAGATACTCTGACAGAAAAAGTGATGAATTTAGGGGCAGAGCAAGCAGGATTGATTTCCTTTGACCAAGCGGGCGGCATTGTCGCCATGGTGGGGGGACGGAATTATGAGGAGAGCCAGTTTAACCGCGCCACCCAAGCCAAACGCCAGCCGGGCTCTGCCTTTAAACCCTTTATCTATCTTGCGGCACTAGATGCTGGCTTTTCACCAGATACGGTGATGGTGGATATGCCCATTAAAGTGGAAGACTGGAGCCCCCGTAATTACACAGAAGGCTATCGCGGGCCCGTGCGGTTGACCCAAGCCCTGGCCCAATCCATCAATTCTGTCGCGGTACAGATGAGTGAGGTGATTGGCCGGGACCGGACGATTGATGCCGCCCGCCGGGCTGGCATAGAGGGAGCGCTGAAATCCCACCCCTCCCTCGCGCTTGGGGCGTCTGAGTTGACCTTAGAGGACTTAACCGCAGGATATTTGCCCTTTGCCAATGGCGGGGCGGCCCCCTCCTCCCACGCGAGTACCCGCATCGAAACCCGGGAGGGGCAGGAGCTTTATGTTTTTCGCCCCATTGAGGGGTTTAAGGTCATCGAAGCGGACCTGGCCCAGGACATGACCAATTTATTAATGGAGGTGATGACCAATGGCACTGGCCGGGGCGCGCAGCTGCCAGGCCGACAAGCGGCGGGGAAAACCGGCACCACCAATGACTGGCGCGACGCGTGGTTTATTGGCTTCACAGGCGATTTTACCACAGGGGTTTGGGTGGGCAATGACCAGGCGAATCCCATGCAAGACGTGACCGGCAGCACCGTGCCCCTGATGATTTGGAAAAACTTCATGCAAACAGCCCATCAAGGGCGCGCCGCCAAACGCCTGACCCGTCAAGCAGTTCCTTATCAGCGGGGGGTGGATGACCTGACGGGCCTTTATCAAAGTTTGCGGATCGACTTAATCGAAGCAGCTTACCCTCGCACGCCCCTTGCCATTGCCCCCCCGCCGCAAGAACGCCGCGGCTTTTTTGGCCGTCTTTTTGGGCGACGTGATCGACCTGACCCCACATCAAGCCCTGGGGTGGTGGGCCGCGCGGCCCCTGGCACCCAAGAGACCCCAAGGGATCAAGAGCAAGGGGATGAGGAGAGCCAACCGAGCGATTAGGTACAATTTGACTTTTCTCTTTCAACCGTTAGCAAGACTATTGGCGTAATTATGTCAGCTCCAAGCGCATAAGATGGCGGGAAGGTGAGCTGGTGAGTAAAAGTCCCCTCGAAAGATTGATCGAGATTGATACAGCTGTATCCAGCGAAGATCGGCGAGACGTCCTGCGTGATGTGACAGACACTTTTATGGTGGCGCCTGACCGCTATGGCCGCCGTGACATGTCGCTGTTTGATCTTTTGCTATCTCGCACAGCGTCAGCCATGGATGAACGCCTCCGCCGGGTTTTAGCCTTAGCCCTGGTCCGAAGTGGCGCGCGGGATGAGGTGGTGCGGTTTGCGCTCACCGAAACCCCCTCCCCCAATGGGCGATTTTTACGGCGCAGCGTGATGCAGACCCGGCAGGACATTCTTGCCTTTTTGCAAGAAGAATCCGATGACGCCGCTATTGACGGGGATCATACTTTTGCTGATGGCAACACTCTGACCCTGCCGGCGCTGATTTGCCATTGGCTTTTTCAATATCAGTCCACTTTTTATCGCAAGGCCCTCAGCCTGAAAATCGGTCCTGATCGAAGTGAAACCTTAGCGCGCGCCATTGAGCGGTGCAGAGACAAAATCGTTGAAGATGCGCTGGTGGTGGCTCGGGAAGAAATCGTCGTGGCCCGGCGGACCGTCAAGGATTGGGGACGTCGTCAAGCTATCACAGAAGACATTCTGGCAGAGCTTTTAGAAGCGCGGGCGATGACGGAATTTATTTTTGCCCTTGTGGGCGTCTTTGAATTTGATACCGCGACGACAATCCGTGTATTGAATGACACTAGCTTTGAAAGTCTTGCCATTGCGGCAAAGGCGAGCGATATTCGCAGGTCCGTCTTTGCCAAGACCATTTTAGGGTTTCGCCAGCGTAAAACCGACAAAACCCAAACTGACCGCATCTTATCCCTCTATGACAAACTCCCGAATGAAGCGGCCGAACGGGCCATGCGCTTTTGGCGGGTACGGGTGATGGAGCTGAGTGCAGCAGACACGAATGAACAGATGGCTCACGCGGCAACAGGGTAGACAGAATTTAGCCGCAGAACAGATCATAATCGAAATCGAATATAAAAAAAGGCGACCTCTTTCGAGAGCCGCCTTCTTTGAGAGTGTGAGATTTTTTACTCAGCTGGCTGAACAGCTGGGTCTATTTTTTGTGGTGATTGATGCACCACCTCGTCAACTTCATATTTTGACTTCCGAACAGCGATCAAGAAGATCAATACACCGAAGCCCGCTTTGGCAACCAAATCTGCAATGGTATAGCCAATTTGGATCGCCACATCTGTACTCGCGCCGGTGAGGCCAATAAAGGGCGCCATGTAGACGATGGGATAGAAGCCCCAGGAAGCGAATGTGACAAGACGCGCTGTTTTCACAAGGCCCTTCACATCGTCTGGCTGACGTTCAATGGACTCGCCCAAGCCTTTGAATAATTCATACACGATGTAGAGGAAAGGAATGGTGGACAATGTCCCCCAAAGGGCGCGGGCCCCATTGGTTTCAGCGATTTCACCAGGATATCCAAGAATAATCATCAGCGCCGCAGCAAAGCCAAGAGCTGTTGCTTTTTTGACAGTCTCAGATTGAGAAAGACGCATCACCAATATCAGTTCAATGAGCAACAACGGCACCGTCAATAGCCAGTCCACATATCGATAGGCATCGTTAAACGCATAACCTGAGACCGTAACCACCCCATCTCTTACAACATAGGCATCTTCCCAACTCTGAAAAATTCGAAAGTAGTGATAAGCCGCAATTGCCGTCACCAAACCGGTGATAGTCATTGCTGTTTTATAGGCGGGGGCAACCTGCGATCGACCAAACCAGAAAAACAAAGTCGCTGCTGCCATGGTGGCAAAAGTGAACGAGAAGGCATTATAAACAAGCGAATATTGCCCCTCTGATAGAATATCAGTCGTAACTTCCATTATTTCCTCCAAAAACTAGAATATATTACAGTTAGGTTAGTCTTCAGGGCCGACCACTTTATAACATAAGTTTTTGCAGTCCTCTCTTCCCCCTTCATATCATTTGTATCTACTACTTCAGGATACTGATCGCGTTGCTTCAGCATTTCGAGCAGTAAAACATGGGGCACCGTTAAGGCCGCAAGCCCTATAAACACAAAGCGAAATATATTTTCGTCTAAAAGTCCCCTCTCAATCGTTTCATAAGAGGTTAACATGATCAGCATCCAAGTCAGAAGAACGGCCCCTAGAGAATAAATCAAAATGGTCCGAAAATGCCGCATGGAAGATAAAAGCGCCTGGAAGCGATGGAAATGACGTACACTATGTAATCCCCCAAAATAAACGGCAAAGAAAATAAGAGGGGGGAGAAAAATAGCGGCGATCACTAAGGCTAAAATTTCCACCCCCGTTGAACGGTCCATCAGAAATGAGGCCCCCACAATACCGCTTAATATCCAAACACTGACCATTCCGATCATGGGCGGGGCTTCAGCCCTTTCCATAGACTGCTCTGTAATCGCAGAAAAGATCGCCATCACCTCCGCTGGATGGGCAATGGAAGGCACATAAATCAAGAGGGCCGCGGCGCTGATGCGGAGAGGCAAAGAAAGCTTTTCACGCCAATCATCAGCGAAATGAAAAATGGAAATCAGCAGAAATAGGGTTAACGCCAAGGTGGGGAGGAAAGAGAAGGCCAGAATGGTGACAAAGGCAATGCAAATATAGACCACATGAAACCAAAGACGGCCCCACCCCCCCTGCCAGAGAGGCATTTGCTGGCTAATGGCGAGGTCGAGCGCCCCATGGGGTAACCCCGTCGCCAGAATAATCCCGCCCATCATGGCGATGAAGAGAGAATGTGTGCCCCCGCCACTCCCCATCACGAACCAGAGTGCCGAACAGGCAAGAGAGCTGATCAATAACCCTAGAGCATATCGAGATATTCCAAGCATGTGAATAACATAGCTTGAAATAGGGGCCTCGCCACTTTGACCCTATGAAAGGCTAGAGCAAACTGCCTTAAGTTTGCATAGGCAGTTTGCTCTAGAGTCTTTAGTGGTCGCGTCGCGAAAGGCCAAAACCGATTCTCACTTTTGGCGCGACGCTCTATTTTTCGAAAAATAACCAATAAAGGGCCAGGATTTTCCAACGGGGGCTGGTTCTGGCTGATAATGAGCGGGTAGCAGGTAAAGAAAAAAGCCTTAAGCCCACCAACTATAACAACGCAGGCAGCAAAAACCTAAAACAGGTTTTCACCGCCAAAAAAGCATCTCCTTAAGCGCTGGTGGCTTCAGGTTCCTTGCTCGCCTCTTTGGAGTAGACAAACATCGGCTCCCCGCGGCCAGCGATGACATCATCATTGACCACCACCTCTTCGACCCCCTCAAGGGTAGGTAGATCGAACATGGTGTCCAGCAAGACGCCTTCCATAATGGAGCGTAGGCCACGGGCCCCGGTTTTCCGCGTAATGGCCTTTTGGGCGACGGTGCTCAACGCATCGTCGGTAAAGGTCAATTTGACATCTTCCATTTCGAATAAGCGTTGATACTGCTTCACCAACGCATTTTTGGGAGAGGTCAAGATCTTTACGAGGGCTTCTTCATCCAAATCTTCCAAGGTGGCGATCACCGGCAGACGGCCGATAAATTCTGGGATCAACCCGAATTTCAAGAGATCTTCAGGCTCCACCTCTCTTAAAACATCGCCAATCCGGCGATCTTCAAGTTCTTTGACTTCGGCGTTGAAACCGATTGACGCGCCATCACCGCGGTTTTGGATCACCTTATCAAGGCCCGCAAAGGCACCGCCCACAATGAAGAGGATATTCGTGGTATCCACCTGCAAAAACTCTTGCTGCGGATGTTTCCGACCGCCTTGGGGCGGGACGGAGGCCACGGTGCCTTCCATAATTTTCAAAAGCGCTTGCTGCACCCCTTCCCCAGAGACATCTCGGGTAATGGAAGGGTTATCCGACTTCCGACTGATTTTATCAATCTCGTCAATATAGACGATCCCGCGCTGCGCCCGCTCCACATTATAGTCAGCAGACTGAAGAAGCTTAAGGACGATATTTTCAACATCTTCCCCCACATACCCCGCTTCGGTCAAGGTGGTGGCATCCGCCATGGTGAAGGGGACATCCAAAATGCGGGCTAAGGTTTGGGCAAGCAATGTTTTCCCCGACCCTGTGGGGCCTACAAGCAAGATGTTTGATTTTGCCAATTCCACATCGGAATTTTTCTGGGCGTGGTTAAGGCGCTTAAAATGGTTATGCACAGCCACCGACAAAACGCGCTTGGCGTAAGACTGGCCAATCACATAGTCATCAAGCACATTGTGAATATGCTGCGGGCTTGGCACCCCATCACCGGATTTGACCAAGCTCGACTTGGACTCCTCTCGGATAATGTCCATGCACAGCTCGACACATTCGTCGCAAATAAAGACCGTCGGACCTGCAATCAGTTTGCGCACTTCATGCTGTGATTTCCCGCAGAAAGAACAGTAAAGGGTGTTTTTCCCGTCACCGCCTTGACCACCGGAGGTTCCTGTAGGGCCGTTTCCAGACCCGCCTTTATTTCCGACTTTACTCATGCAGAGCTCCTTAGCTCTGGTCCTCTCATGGGATGAGAGACCATTTCAACCTAACATTTCTGACCTGACTGTGCATGATCTAGGCCGATCGTGCAATCAGATGGTGAATTAGCTTACCAAAATATGTGTTTAAATAGCGTTTGCTATGCGTATTTATCATAATATTCAAACAGGCAAGTCGACATTACGCCTCATCCGGGGCCACCGAACGACTTTCAAACACTTGATCGATAAGACCAAATTCCAATGCCTCCTCAGGCGTCATAAATGTATCCCGGTCGAGGGTTTTTTCAATTATATCATAATCTTGACCGGTATGACGAACATATATTTCATTCAAACGCTTTTTTGTCTCAATGATATCTTTTGCATGACGCTCAATATCGGACGCCTGACCTTGGAACCCGGCGGAGGGCTGATGCACCATAATGCGGGAGTTGGGCAGGCTAAATCGCATCCCTTTGTCCCCTGCGGTTAATAATAAAGACCCCATAGAAGCCGCTAGACCAATACACATGGTGGAAACCGCAGGACGGATATATTTCATGGTGTCATACATGGCGAGACCTGCGGTCACTGACCCGCCGGGGCTATTAATATAAAGAGCAATATCCTTTTTAGGGTTATCCGCCTCTAAGAACAAAAGTTGTGCGACAATCAAGGTGGATACTTGGTCATGCACTTGGCCCGATAAAAAGATAATCCGCTCCTTTAAAAGACGCGAATAAATATCGAAGGAGCGTTCACCGCGACTGGTTTGCTCCACCACCATGGGAACAAGGGTATTCATATAAAGATCGTGAGGGTCTCTCATGGGGGTACTCCGCGCGGTTAAGTGAGGTGATGTCGTAGGAAAACGCACCAGTTCAAAATTTTATACATGATTATAACGTACAAAAGGTTTCCGTCTTCTCTTAATATTTAAGACGTTTTGCACATTAAAATGAATGTGAATGCGATAAGTAGGAAAGATCCCCCTGACACACAAGGTGGAGGACCCCCAAAGCCTATCGACGACGGGCAATCCGGCGCACTTCTTCCTCCACTTTGTCTTCAACAATCCGGGGAAGGTTCTCATCCAACCACTGCTTCAACATGGGCGCGAGCATGGCTTCGATCACATCCTCAATGGTGCGGCTATTGCTGTTGGTGAGCCGCATATTTTGCTCTAATGTCCCGATAGCGCCGGCAAAGCGGCCGAGGC
>JBCCMT010000005.1:0-21767 GCA_039026195.1 Pseudomonadota bacterium
ATCAGCTTCTCTTAAGACTGGATGTAAGCTTAGAACTATAATGACATTCATTATCATATATCGGAAAAAGTGAAACGGAGTCAAATCAGAATGAGACTAAATTCGCTTTCATTGTTCAAGCGATCGATAGCGTGTATTTTGATGCCAAACGCCACGAAGACCTACCCATCTGAATAGCTTATCTAGACGTATAAAGATCAAAAATTTAAGGTGATACCAGAAGCCCATTTCTCATCCATAGGTCGAACTAGCCGCGCCCTTGAAAGTCCGATAATCTTAGGTTTTATCCGTGGAAAAGAATATTTAGATGAAATATCATCTTATGATTGCCCTTGGCCTGTTGATGGGCGCTGTCTTTAGTTATCGATTTGCGAATGCGATCCTGGCCCCAGGCTTTGGGCTTTTGGAGGTCTACTTATTGGGCGGCATTGGCATTGCAATCTGGCTCATCTTCGCAGGCCTTAAGGAACGCCGCTTTGCAAAGGCTCAATCCAAGACGACATTCAGACCAAAGACGTAGCTTCCCCCAGCTTTCTTAGACCAAAGTCCCTCTCAACAATCCCTGTTTTGTGGTCCAGCTTACTTTTTACCAATAAGGTATTTGTAAAATAAAAACCATCAGGGAGGACCTGACCCCCATGTCCAAAACTCAATCTATTGATACAAAAGGCTATTGGTCAGCCACGATCCGCTTGACCTTAAGCTTACTTGCCATTTGGTTTGCCGTCTCCTTTGGCGCCGGCATTCTGTTCCGAGACTTTTTAGATCAATTCTCCATCGGCGGCGCCCCCTTAGGCTTTTGGTTCGCACAGCAAGGATCGATCTATGTCTTTGTGATCTTAGTGTTTTACTATTGCTTGGCCATGAGCCGGCTTGAACGCAAATATGGGGTGGAGGGATAAAAAATGGATTGGACACTTTTTTTCGTTATTAGCACCTTCGCCCTTTATATCGGCATTGCCATTTGGGCAAGAGCCGGGTCTACGGAGGATTTTTATGTGGCCGGCCACGATGTTCACCCCGTGGTGAACGGTATGGCCACCGCAGCGGACTGGATGTCAGCGGCGTCCTTTTTATCCATGGCGGGGCTCATCGCCTTCCTCGGATATGGTGGATCTGTTTATCTCATGGGCTGGACCGGCGGCTATGTGCTTCTTGCCGTTCTTCTAGCGCCTTTCTTGCGAGAGTTTGGGAAATTCACCGTTCCTGATTTTGTCGGCGACCGATATTATTCTAACATTGCGCGGCTCATCGCGGTTATCTGTGCTTTATTTGTCTCCTTCACCTATATCGCTGGCCAAATGAAAGGTGTTGGCGTTGCCTTTTCCAGCTTCCTCGGCGTTGATTTCAATATTGGCATTCTGATTGGGATGGTGATTGTTTTCTTCTATGCCGTTCTTGGCGGGATGAAAGGGGTAACCTACACCCAAGTGGCACAATATTGTGTACTGATCTTTGCCTATACCGTACCAGCGATCTTTATCTCATTAATCATCACCGGCACCCCCATACCGCAGCTGGGGTTCATCTCTAACGCAGTGGGAACAGATGTGTCGATGCTGGAAAAGCTGAACACCACGGTGACCAATCTTGGGTTCCAAGAATATACGTCCACAAATAAATCAATGTTTGATATGTTTGCCATTACAGGCGCTTTGATGTTCGGGACCGCTGGCCTGCCCCACGTGATTATCCGCTTTTTCACCGTCTCAAGCGCAAAAAATGCCCGGATCTCTGCGGGTTGGGCGCTGGTCTTTATCGCAGCCCTTTATACCACCGCACCGGCCATTGGAGCCTTTGCCCGGATTAACTTCATCGATACGGTGAACGAGGCCACCTATATTGAAGATGGTGAGGACTATGACACTCAAGCGGCGGCCATTCTCGCGGCCGGCGGGAAACCTGTGCCCACCTGGTACAAAACATGGGAGAAAACTGGCCTCCTTCAGTATGAAGATAAAAATGGCGATGGCATCATGCAATATCGCGGACCAAATGCCCCTGACGGCATTGAAAATGAGGTGAACCCCAATCGAGATATCTTCGTCCTTGCCAACCCGCAAATTGCGCAACTTCCCGCATGGGTTATTGGCCTTGTGGTGGCGGGGGGTCTTGCAGCGGCCTTGTCGACCGCCGCGGGGCTATTGATGGTCATATCTTCTGCGGTGAGCCATGATCTCTGTCGTCGGACATTTTTCCCAAATATGAACGACAAGACAGAATTACGGGTTGCCCGGCTCGCCGCGGCAGCTGCGGTGTTAGCCTCTGGTTTGCTCGGTATCTTTGCAAGCCAGCTTGGCTTTGTGGCCCAAGTGGTGGCCTTTGCCTTTGGGTTGGCGGCAGCGTCGCTTTTCCCCATCATCTTTCTAGGTATTTTCTGGAAGCGGATGAATAAGGAAGGGGCGATTGTTGCCATGTTGTTTGGGTTGGTTTCCACCTTCTCTTACATTGTCTATTTCAAATTTGGCGGCGGGACCCCAGCGCAATATCTCTTTGGCGTCTCCCCCGAAGGCATTGGCTTTGTCTTTATGTGGATCTCCGGCGGCCTAGGGGTTGCAACAGCCCTCGCCACCTCAGCCCCCCCAGAAGATATTCAAAATCTCGTGGAAGACATTCGGGTACCTGGTACCCGCCAACCCCACGGCTTAGCTGACCAAGGGATGGCCCCTTCGCCCGCCCTTGCTGAATAACCTTTCCTCGCGAGAAAGTGACATATCAAAATGAGATAGGGCGGCCGCTGGGTCGCCCTTCTTTTATTCTAATCGCTCCCCCTTAGGGCCAAAACCTCAATGCAGTTTGCGCCAGATTACCCCAAAAAATTTGCATTATAGCATCGGACGTTCGTTTACACTCACGCCCTCGCTATCGTCTTTTGATTTCGCATCGCTTTTTGCCGAAAACCGCGTACACTTTCCGGCGCGATGCTCTAGAAAGAGAGTCGACAACGCTGAGACCACCGTGATAAATGTTGGGGATGTTTATGCCAATGTGGCTTATCATCGTCATCGTGGTCGCTTACATGGCGATCCTTTTTCTCATGGCCTGGCGGCGTGATAGGGAGGCGTTGACACCAGGCTTCACCCAGCACCCTGTGATCTATGCCCTCGCCATTGCAGTTTATTGTACATCCTGGACCTTTTTTGGTGCCGTGGGCACAGCTGCGTCAAATGGGTGGGAGTATCTGCCCATCTATTTAGGCCCTGCCTTGGTGTTTTTATGCCTGCCCGGTCTGTTAAGGCGAATTGGCGATGTCACTGAGCGAGAGGGGGTGACCACCCTCTCTGACTTTTTATCCTCTCGCTACGGAAAAAGTCGGGCCCTCGGGGCGCTGGTGGCCATCGCCGCAGTGATGGGGAGCCTTCCTTATATTGCTTTACAACTGAAGTCTGTGGGGATGAGTGTTCAGGCGCTCACAAACTATTCAGCGCAAACCCCAGCCGCCACCGATGCTGAGCTTGTTCTTTTCACCGCCTTTGGCCTTGCCATCTTCGCTATCCTGTTCGGGGCCCGCCATGGGGATCTGACGCAACATAATGCGGGCTTGATGCGTGTACTCGCCTTTGAAGCCATCATTAAGTTGGCGGCATTGACGTGCGTTGCCCTCTTATCCTTAGGCCTCCTAACCACCCTGCCAACAGATCAGATGCCTGCCCTGACGCAAGTTTTCAGTGTAGAGGATATATCAAGCCGTTTTATCACCATCACCCTTTTGTCCATGGCAGCGATTTTATGCCTCCCACGACAGTTTCACATCACCATGATTGAACGGCGCGGGGCAAAGGATTTGCACGTTGCCAGATGGCTTTTCCACCTCTACATGCTACTGACCAGTCTCGTGGTTATCCCCATTACCCTTGCGGGGCTTGGCACTTTGCCCCCAACAGTTTCCGCAGATCTCTATGTCCTTCAATTGCCCTTGGCGGGGGGCAATCAACTCCTCGCCATCTTTGTCTTTTTGGGCGGCTTTTCTGCTGCCACGGGCATGGTAATCGTGGCCACCATTGCCCTGTCAAATATGGTGACCAATGAACTTATTGTGCCGACGCTCATGAAATCAGGGCACTTATCCAGTCAAGGGACTGAAATAGGAAAGCGGCTATTGACCCTTCGCCGGATGGTCATGGTCAGCCTTATTTTATTAGCGTACGGCTATTATCGTATTGGCGGCAGTAGTGAGGCGCTTGCGCAAATTGGACTCCTCTCCTTTGCCGGCGCGGCCCAATTTGCCCCTGCCCTTATCGGGGCGGTTTATTGGCGGGGGGCCCGGCACCAGGGGGCCTTTGTGGGTATATCCATCGGTGTCGTCACCTGGGGGTTCACCCTTTTCTTACCCGCCCTGATCGGTGCGGATCAAATGGCGAGAGGGTTACCCCCCTTTCTTAACCCCCATGCCCTTTTCGGTTTTTCTTTTGAAGATAGCCTGGTCCACGGCGTTTTTTGGAGCCTCTTTCTAAACATGGCTTGCTTTATACTATTTTCTGTTCAGTCGCCTGAGCGCTTGCGCGATCGCATTCAATCCGCTGCGTTTGTGGGGGATACACCCAGCTCAAGTGATCTAACCATCCCCTCATCTTCCCTTGCCAAAAACATCACCCGCGACGGGCTTAAAAGCCTTGCGGCTCGATTTTTAAACCCCCAAGCGGTGGACCACGCCTTTGATCAATTTGAAAAAGAAACATCCGTCCAGACGAGGGGGGCGGGCCCAGCAGATTGGCGCATGGTGCAATATACGGAGCGATTGCTGGCAAGATCCCTCGGTGCGTCTTCTGCCCGGGTGGTGATGTCATCCGCCGTCGGCGGTGCTGACGTGGCATTGGGTGATGTTTTATCCATCCTCGACCAGCAAACCCAAGCAGAGCGATTTGACCGCCATATGCTTCAATCTATGCTCGAAAATATTGAGCAAGGCATTAGTGTTGTTGATCACGATCAAAGATTGGTGGCCTGGAACAGCACTTATATGAGCCTCTTTGATTATCCCATTGATCATATCAAAGTGGGCACCCCCATTTCCAAACTCATCGCCCATAATATTCAGGCAGGATGGATTGAAGGCGACCCCGCAGAAGAGGCTAAGCGTCGGATCGCCCATATGAAAGCAGGAAAACCCCACACCTATGAACGTCAGAACCCTGATGGGCGTTATTTACGCATTGTGGGCAGCCCCATGCCAGGGGGCGGCTATGTTACAACTTTTATGGACATTACGGGGGATAAACAGCGGGAACAAGCACTGATCGAAGCCAACGAAACCCTAGAACAACGGGTGGAAGACAGAACAAAAGATCTTCAAACCATGGCAGAAGACCTAGAGGCCGCCCATGCAGAAGCAGAGGGGGCAAATGCCTCAAAAACAAGATTTTTAGCGGCCGCTAGCCATGACCTTCTCCAACCCCTGAACGCAGCTCGGCTTTTTCTAGGGGCGATTAACACCGATGGCCAGGCACAGACCCAACATCTCATCACAAAAGTTGACAAAGCCGTTCGGTCGGCAGACGAACTTTTAAAAGGCCTTCTTGATATTTCTCGCCTTGACCATGCTAACGTTTCCCCGAAGGCCCAAATACTTCCCCTGGGGCCTTTGCTAGAAGACTTAAGCGATGAAGCCCGGCCCATGGCGGAAGCCGTTGGCCTCAAGGTCAACGTTGCCCCAACATCTTTAAAAATTGAGGCTGATCCTGATTTCCTTCAAAGTATTTTACGGAACTTTATTTCCAATGCACGGCGCTACACCCAAGACGGCGCCATTCTCATCGGGGCCCGCCGGGAAGGTCATCATTCCGTACGCATTGAGGTGTGGGACACGGGCCCAGGCATCCCCCAAGAAAAGCAAGCTCTTCTTTTTGAAGAGTTTGAACGCCTTGAAGAGCAAGATAATATGGGGATGCGCGGCGCGGGGCTAGGGCTGGCCGTGGCCCATCGCATGGCCACCCTGATGGACACCTCTATCAGCGTTAAATCCACCTTAGGCCGAGGAAGCGTATTCTCTGTGCGTGTCCCCCGCAAGACAGAGCCGCTTACATCTATTTCAAAAAGAACAGATGACGCGCAACAGTCTGTATCTTCTCTCCAGCAATTGTCCGTTCTATGTATAGATGATGAGCCGTTGATTTTGGAGGGGATGACAGCACTTTTAAAAAATTGGCAATGTCAGGTATACGCGAGCCCTACCTTTGAATTGGCGAGCAGCTTATTAGATAGCCAGGATATTGATTGTGTTATTGCGGACTATCAATTAAAGGGGGAAAGAACAGGGCTTGATTTTCTCCTCCACGCGCGCAAGACAAATCCCTCTTTAAGCCTTGCGCTTTTAACTGCAGAGGATATAGGCGACCTCTCTCATCAGTTGAAAGATGAAAATATTCACTTCATTCAAAAACCAGCCAACCCAGACGATATTCGTTTATTTTTAAGGGGTACCTCTTTGCCCTTACAGGACAGGGCGGCAGAATGAGCTTAACCCTCAAGGCCTAGGGCTGATTTGTAGATCAGCAAAGCCTGGGTACGGTTGTTCGCCCCTAGTTTTCGAAAAATGGCGGTCATATGGGCCTTTACCGTTGCTTCTGAAATGCCCATTTCATAAGCAATTTGTTTGTTTAACAGACCGTCCGCGAGCCCATTTATGACCCGGCGCTGTGCCGGTGTTAAACTTGCCACCCGTTCGGTGGCTTCACGACTTTCAGACAGATCATCAAGGGCAGGGAACCAACTGCCCCCATCCAATACTGTCACCAAGGCCGCTGACAAATCATCCAACCCCAGACTTTTAGGAAGATACCCCGATGCCCCTAGGGTTTTGGCTTTGGCATAGGTGGCCACCGCCTCCGTCGCTGAAACCACAACAATGGGGCACGCCCTTTGACTGGCTTGTATCCGGGTGAGGCCATCAAACCCCTTTGCATCTTCTAAATGAAGGTCCAGCAAAATAAGATCCGGCTTCAGCGTTTCTAAAATATCAAGCGCTTCTTTAATCGATGCCGCATGTACAACCTGCGCTGCCCCGCCTCTCGCCTGAATGAGCGCTGTTTCAAGCGCATCCCGAAAGAGGGGATGATCATCAATAATAAGGGCCGTTTGTGGTGTCGCCATCCATTTCCTCCAAACCTAAGGTCGCCAGTTTAAGACCGGTCTTCCCTTATTTGAGGTCCGAAACGACATATATTTTCACTTATTTCGATCCTCTTAGACCAAGGTCTTAGCACCAATGGCTAATGGCGTTGAGCCCCCTATGAGAAGATAGTTTCATGAAAATAATATATAGCGGAGGACGATCGTGATCAAAAATTGGAAAACCTGTTTCTTGATCAGCACCGCGCTGACCTTCAGCGCGACTGCCCAGGCGGATGAAGAAGACCTTGCGGCCCGTATTGCGGCCTTAGAGGCGATGGTGGCTGAGCTGAAAGAAGAGCTCGACGATGAGAAAAAACAAGTGGACGAAGCGATTATTCGCATCGACGAAGTGGAAAAAGCAACGCCTACAGATCGAACCTTTGCCACGAATACAGGGTTCATGGTCGGCGATACCACCTTTAAAATTGCTGGCTTTCTTGATGTTGATGCCCATGTGACAACCTTAAGCGATGGGATGATCTCTTCAAACTCTATCGCGCGGGATTTTTATATTCCCAGCGCCACCCCCATTGGCGGGGAGGAAACCAGTTTCACAGATATGACCGCCCAAGGGTCTCGGTTTTCAATCACCGCGCAAAAACCCTTTGGAGATGACTTGATCACTGGTTATTTTGAGCTTGATTTCTTAGGGTCAGCCCAAGGGAATGAGCTTGTTTCAAATTCATTCAGCCCACGGTTACGCCGTGCATATATTGATTATGCGAACTGGCGTATCGGTCAAGAATGGACCACCTTCCAGAATACCTCTGCCATTCCTGAAAGTGCAAGCTTCCTCATCCTATCTGATGGAATGGTTTTTGTTCGGCAAGCCCAAATTCGGTATACGAATGGGAATTGGCAATTTGCCATCGAAAACCCAAATACCACCAGCCTTAATTTTGGCTCCCGGGATGAAAACCTTCTCCCTGACCTTGTGGCCCGTTACAATTTAAAAGGCGATTACGGAAATATATCTGTCGCTGCCATTGGACGGCAACTGCGCACAGATTTTGGGGAAACGGAAGAGGAAATCTATGGCTATGGTGTTAGCGTCGCCGGCCGACTAAAGGTGGGCACTAAAGATGACATCCGCTTTAACTTAACCGGCGGGGAAGGCTTAGGGCGATATATCGGGCTTGCAGCAAGTCGGGCCACCGCCCTTGATATGAATGGTGAACTTGAGGCCATTTCCAGCTATGGGGGATTGGTGGCGTGGCGACACCCCTTTGGGGAGACGGCGCGGTTTAATATTGGGTATTCAGGTTTATTTATTGACAATCCCGCCTATCTTGGTGAGGAAGTTACAGCCTCCGTTCAATCTGCTTACGCTGCTGTTTTGTGGGATGTTGCCCCGAAAGTTACCGTGGGAACAGAGATTTTAGTAGGGCAGCGTGAGCTTGAAAGCGGGGCAGACGGCACAATCTCCCGGTTGAGTTTTTCAACGAAATACGCATTTTAAGGGAGGAACCCATGGCGGACGGAGCATTTACAATGACAGAAACAGTTACTCACAACCCCTCCACAGCATTTTCAGCGCAAGCTAATCTGACCCCTGAGCTTTACCGTAAAATGTATGCAGACTCCATCGCCGACCCAGAAAGCTTCTGGGCCAAACATGGGCAGCGGCTTGAGTGGTCAAAGCCCTATAGTAAGGTAAAGGATGTTAATTGGGCAAAGTCAGATCTGTATGTCAGCTGGTTTAGTGATGGGGAGCTTAATGCCTCTTACAATTGTATCGACCGCCACCTTGCCAGCCGCGGGGATAAAACTGCCCTTATTTGGGAGGGAGATGAGCCCACTGACCATAAATCAGTGACGTATAAGGAGCTCCATAAAGAGGTCTGTCGCTTTGCAAATGTGCTTAAAGAGATGGGCGTTCAAAAGGGTGACCGGGTCACCATCTACATGCCGATGATTTTAGAAGCCTCCTATGCCATGTTGGCCTGCGCCCGGATCGGGGCCATCCACTCAATTGTTTTTGGGGGCTTTAGCCCAGAGGCGTTGGCGGGCCGAATTATTGACTGCGACAGCCAGTTTATGATTACTGCAGATGAAGGGATTCGCGGGGGACGGAAGGTTCCCCTAAAAGCAAACGCAGACAAAGCATGTGACCTTGCGAAGGATAAAGTCAAGAAAATGCTTGTGGTTCAGCACACCCAAGGCAAGATTGAAATGGAAACCGGCCGGGATATCTGGCTCCATGAAGCGGCAGCAGAGGTTAGTGATGACTGCGCCCCAGAGCCAATAAATGCAGAGGACCCCCTTTTCATTCTTTACACCTCAGGCTCCACAGGGCAGCCCAAGGGCGTTCTTCACACCACGGGGGGGTACCTTGTCTGGGCGTCTATGACCCATGAATATGTTTTTGACCTTAAGGAAGATGATGTTTATTGGTGTACGGCAGATGTGGGCTGGGTGACAGGCCACAGCTATATTGTCTATGGCCCACTTGCCAATGGGGCCACATCTTTAATGTTTGAAGGGGTGCCCACTTACCCTGACGCGAGCCGGTTTTGGCAGGTATGCGACAAGCATAAGGTCAGTATCTTATACACCGCCCCCACCGCCATCAGGGCCCTGATGCGGGAAGGAGAGGGGCCGGTGAAAGCCACTTCTCGGGAAAGCTTACGGCTGTTAGGATCTGTTGGTGAGCCGATTAACCCAGAGGCGTGGGAATGGTATTACCATGTGGTGGGGGATGGCCGCTGCCCTATCGTAGATACCTATTGGCAAACAGAAACCGGCGGGGTGATGATTGTCCCCCTCCCCGGCGCCACCGAGCAGCGCCCAGGTGCCGCCAGCCATCCTTTCTTTGGGGTGGAACCCAAACTTGTGGATGCCGATGGAAAAGAATTAACAGGGGAGACAGAGGGAAATCTCGTGATCAGCGCCAGTTGGCCTGGTCAAATGCGCACCGTTTATGGAGATCATCAACGGTTCATCGATACCTATTTTAGTGCCTATGAAGAGAATTATTTCACCGGCGACGGCTGCCGTCGCGATGCAGATGGTTTTTACTGGATCACGGGCCGGGTCGATGATGTGATTAATGTTTCTGGCCACCGTATGGGCACGGCGGAGGTGGAAAGCGCCCTTGTGGCCCATGACGCCGTCGCAGAGGCGGCCGTGGTGGGCTATCCCCATGACATTAAAGGGCAAGGCATCTATGCCTATGTGACCCCTCGCGCTGATGTGGTGGTCGATGAGGCATTGAAAAAAGATCTCATCAAACATGTGCGGGCAGAAATTGGCCCCATTGCCAGCCCCGATCTGATCCAATTTGCCAATGGCCTGCCCAAAACCCGCTCAGGAAAAATCATGCGGCGGATTTTGCGAAAAATTGCAGAGGATAGTTTCGATAACCTTGGGGATACATCTACCCTTGCGGACCCGAATGTGGTGGATGACTTGATTGAGAACCGCCAAAACAGGCAGTAACCTTCTTCTCAAAACGACGTAGAAAATATTTAAGAACTGGAGCGCGTGATACGCTCCAGTTCCTTTTCTGGGGGCCGCCCGTGAACTGAAAGACCGGTGTGCCATGCCGGATCAGGCCCAGGCCATGATCTTATTATAAGAGGCCTATGCAGCCATTTTATCAAACGCCCTTTTCGTATCTGTGAGGGCGGATTTGAGGTCGTTCATAGCCAATGCTATTGAGTCAATATTTTGTTCGTTCAAATCTTCACTTTGCATCAATTCGCGGGCGGACACTTCAATCTGTTTTGCAATGTCAGAAAGGTGAACAGCGCCCATTTGTTTACTTGTGGATTTCAATGTATGCGCAGGACGAATAATGCTTTCAACATCACTCTGATCAATAGCATTGGTCATTTCGTCTAATCGTGCCCAGCTATTTTCAATATAGACATTGACCATCTCATCATATTTACCCTTCAGTATACTGCGCGCATTTTCAACGGCGTCCTCATCCAGGATATCGTTGATTGGCGTTAAAATATCTGGCGTCGTTTCAGCTATCTCAACACGCTGTATGTCATCACCGGAACAAATCATCCCACTATCTAGAGATGACAATGGCATTTTATTGATCAGCCTATATACTGTTTCTTTAAGCTCAAGCTTACGCACCGGTTTGGACATATAATCATCCATGCCGGCGGCTAAACATTTCTCCCGATCCCCCTTCATTGCATTTGCGGTCAACGCCAAAATGGGAAGATCTTCTCGAATAACACCCTCCTCTTTCAACCCACAAATTGCCCGCGTTGCCTCAAAGCCATCCATGATGGGCATTAAACAGTCCATAACGATAAGGTCAAAATCTTTTGCCTTCACCTCATCAACAGCCTCTTGACCATTGGAGACAATCACGCAACGACATTTCATTTCTTCAAGAATTTCCTTGATGAAGACCTGATTAACAAGATTATCTTCAGCAACAAGAATAGACGCTTCGGGCAGTTCAGGTTCATGTTGACCGCATAAGGGTTTGCCCAGCCCTCGCGCATCAACACGGATCAGCACATCACGTTGGCCATTTTCATACTCACCCCAAATAATAGCCAAACTTTCAATGAGTGCCTGTGCACGGACAGGTTTAGCAATATATCCTGAAAACCCTTTCTTTGCGAATTCATCATCCGCAAGGGGATTGCCAGCTGCGGTTAACATCACAAGACATGTTTCACGCAATTCATCATGGTCATTGATGGCGCTCGCAAGCATTTCACCATTCATCCCTGGCATGAGATAGTCGAGGACGGCAATTTTATAAGGGTCCCCCTCTTCCTGTGCTTTTTGCAATTGCTCAAGCGCCTCTTCCCCATTTTCAACAGCATCACAGCGCATACCTGCCGATTTCAGAATTTCAGTGCCAATCTTTCGGATAACAAGCAAATCATCCACAACCAGAACACGGACGCCTTTCAGGGCTGGCGGCTTAGGCTGGATTTGACTTTCACTTCTATTTCGAGGCAGGGAAAGGGTGAACCAAAAAGTTGCGCCCCCACCCGCGCGGCTTTTCACCCCAATGTCCCCTCTCATAAGAGCGGTTAAACTTTGACAGATGGAAAGACCAAGGCCAGTGCCGCCATATTTACGGGTGGTGGAATTATCTGCTTGAGCGAACTTATCGAATATGCGCAACTGCGCCTCTTCCGATAAACCAATGCCAGTGTCCGACACAGAAAACTTTAGCTGCACCTGATCATCAGAAGTGACTGTCTTTTGATCTTGCTCCACCGAGATCAGCACATGACCCCTGTCTGTAAATTTTATTGCATTACTGACAAGATTGTTCAGAACCTGCCGAACACGAAGAGGATCCGCAATCACGAATTGTTCTGTACCTGGCGCGTAGCGAACCACAAGCTCAATCGCTTTATCCCGCGCCTTTACTGAATAGAGGGTTGCCACCTCGTCTACCAGCTTCAGCATATCCACCGGCATGGGATCAAGCTCCATCTTACCGGCCTCAATTTTAGAGAAATCCAAGATATCGTCGATAATTTGCTGGAGAGATTCCCCAGAACTGATGATCGTACGGGCATATCCTTCAATCTGTGAAGAAGGACGCGCACTTAATACCAGCTCTGCCATCCCCAATATCCCATTCATGGGCGTGCGTATTTCATGGCTCATGGTTGCTAAGAACTCAGACTTAAGACGATTTAACTCTTCAGCCTTTTCACGCTCTTGATGAAGAGCGTCAATTTGATATGCAATTTTTCGAACCATTGGCTTAAAGATGAAAAGGACCTCTAAAAGCAGCACACAAAGGGCGATAATCACAAGTATTGTTTCAATGATCTTGAAGGTCCCAATACTGCGTTCTGATTCCCGCTGATATTCTAAAACAACCGCATCAAGAGATGCCAATATATCGTTAGGGGCATTTTCTACCACATATTGAAGACTTGGGTGCGCTGATAGATCATCAAATTTTTCAGCCGATCCTGAAATAATTGCCTCTTCATAGGCGAGAAGAAAACGGTTAGCGTTCTGCAGTAAACTGCGAACCTTTTCATCAACGGCATAAGGGGGGTCAAAATAAAGCTCCCTGAACTTATCTGATTGAATACCAGGTAAGCTGCGGTCTGGATTTCCGACCACAAGGTCAATATGCGTACGCTCCATATTTTCAATGGCTTGCCTCAAATCTTCTTTATAAGATTTGGACAATTCAGCTTGGGGATGGTTACCAATGTTACTCACGAAAAATGAAATTCTTTGGGAGAGCATACGCTGTTTACCCGCAATGTTGATAATCTCAGCCTGCTTTTCAGTTTCATTAAGCTTAAGGTGAATAACCGTATACCCAGCAAGAAGAACACTCGCGATGAGGCTTACGGCAAAAATATACCAAAGGGTTAGATTGCGGGCATAGCGTTTGCTATCAAGTTTTACGTTTTGTTGCTGCATTGTTTATCACCATTCCAACTGTTGACGATGGTCAACAAAGGCGACAACCTTGTTACCCTTGTCGTTATATGTCAGTTTATCGAAACTCGTTGCCTTGGCTTGTGCAATGCCCCGCCCGTGATTATCCCCAGCGCGTGCTGGATCAATCGTCAAAAACCGTTTCCAATCAAAACCAGACCCTGAGTCTTCGATCACTACGTAAACACCATCATCTTTTTTTGCGATGGTGGCTGTTGCTACTTTATCAGCATACTCAGGTAGCTGCTGTAAGCGCTCTATCTCTGCTCGCCAAGCCCCCGCTTCCACAAGGTGGGTTTTTTGATCATACCCCACACTAAGATTTCCATGCTCCACAGCGTTGATCAAAAGTTCACCAAGCCCTGGCAGAACGCGCACCGGATCTGGAAAACAATTTGCAATAAAGGCAGCAAGGCTTTCTGCTTCACTAAGGGTACGGAACTTAAACTTACAAGTTTCAATCAGATCAAAACTTGTTTTATGCTTCCCGAGTTCATCGGCAAGGGTTCTTGCCTGTTGTGCCTCCCGTACGGCCGCTGATAAAACAGAACGCAGCATCTCCGCATCAACGGGCTTAGTAAGGTAATAAAAGACACCGACATCAAGACCCTCTTTCATTTCTTCGGTGGTATCAGCCCCCGTTACCATGATGATGGGAATATTTCGAAGGGAAGGATCATCCTTGATGCGGCGCACAGCGGTTAAACCATCCATGACAGGCATCTCTCGGTCCATCAGCACAACATCAATTTCTTCACTCTTCGCTTTGAGGGTTTCCACCCCCTCTAAGCCATTGTTCGCTGTCACCAGAACATGACCAAGCTCGGCCACTTGCGCTTCTAAAAAGCCCATTGCCACAATATCATCTTCGACCGCCAAGACCTTAATGGGGGCTTGACGTTCAAGGAGGGAATAATCAACTTTGGTTTCGGCTTGTCCCGCCATAACTCTTATCTTTCTGTAAACGATGTTTGTACGGATGCATGGATAGGTTTTAAAAGATACTGTAATATTGTTTTCTCGCCGGTGATCACGTCCGCCATTACCGTCATCCCAGGGAGGATCAAATTGTTAGGGTCATCCCCAACATAACTCCTATCCAGAAGAATACGGCCCCGGTAAAAACGCTCCCCCTTCGCATCGGAAAATGTTGTTGCCGATACATGTTCAAGCTTCCCCTTCACAAAACCGTATCTAGAGAAATCATAGGTGCTGAATTTAACTTGGACAGACTGCCCAACTTGCACATGACCAATATCTTGCGGAGAGATATTGATCTCTGCCACAAGCTGTTTATCGAGGGGAACGATTTCCATAATGGTTTCACCAGACTGCACAACAGCGCCTATGGTGTTCACAGCAACCCCTTTGACAAAGCCGCGCACAGGGGCACGAAGCTTTAAGCGGCTCACGCGTTCTTCAAGCTTCTCAATCACATCCCTATTTTGCGTACGCTCTGCCAGCACACGGTCCAGTTTCTCATGGGTTTCATCGTGATGGCGGGCGTTAAGGGAGGCAAGGCGGTCTTTATACTCTGAGAATTCAGTTTTCGCTGTAATAATCTGATTTTCAAGGCGGTTTATGTCGCCACGTAGTGCATTGACACTTTGCTTTTGGGCCAAAACTTCCATTTCTGCTGCAGCGCCCTGTCGATAAAGATCTGCATAACGATGGTAGACGGTATCGACAATGGAAAAGGTCTCTTGTACAGTTTGCAACTCTGCCTTCAGTGAGGATATGGCTTGCTCTTTTTGAGCGATTTGTTTACGAATGATTTCCCCTTCTTGCAGACGTGCATTGCGCAGCCCTGAGAAAAATGCCATTTGGTCCGTGATCATATTTTGGGTAATACCAGGAAATTGTGTGAAATCAGGGTTACGGCCCGCCAAAAATGCGCGCAACCGTTCAGCTGTAATATCAAGAGAAAGCTCCTTGGCTTTCACCCGCTCAAGGTCTTGCTCAACACTGACATCACCGAGCAGAACAAGAACTTGATTCTTTTCAACCACATCGCCTTCATCTGCATAAATAGCCTTCACAAGTCCGCCTTCAAAATGTTGAACGGTTTGTTGGTAGCCATGGGGCACGATTTCACCGGGCGTCCGCGCCACCTCACTGACATGTGCAAACGCTGCCCACACCAGAAATGCTAATATAGCAAGCGATACCATGGTCATGGTTGAACGAATGATATGCGGATTAACGGCTTCCTCTAGCTGAATAGCCTGAGATAGATAGCGCGTCTGTTTTTCTCGCTTAGAGGAACTTTTTGAGGTAGTGGTTGCCATCGCTATGCTGCAGTCCTCGCCATATCCATAGATTTGAAGAAATCTTCACGTGCACGAACAATGGGGGGCTCAAGCCCGCGTAACCATATGATGGTATCTGCAAGTTTCATGTAATCCTCACGATAGGTACAAATGATAACGGTTCGCTTGCCCTTCGCACGGATCAAATACTCTTTAAGATTTTTACCAGCGGCGCCCGACAACAGAGTATTCGGCAATTCATCAATCAGCAGTATACGCGCTGGATGAAGATAGGCGCGCGCAAGGGATAATCTCATGGTAAGATGTGCGGTCAGTTGAACGGGAGCATCAGCACCGATAACTGTATCTAATCCATCGGCAAGTTTCTCTACATCCGCAAGAGCCGCCGCTAAAGAGAGTGCTTTTTTAACATCCTCAAGGGAAGCAAGCGGATTGGCGAAGCGCATATTCTCAAGCACGGACCCCCTAAACATGTGGGGGGTCTTCGGCGCATAAGCAATTTCACGCCGTAAGGCCGGAGCATTTAATTGACGAATATCAAACCCATCGATCCGCACAGCCCCATTTGTTGGCTTATGAAGAGACTTGATAAGCTTAAGAACCGTTGCTTTGCCTGTACCATTCGCACCTGTAAGGGCAATAAAATCACCAGCCCTAGCCTCAAAAGAAAGATTTGAGAAAATGCGATCCCCATCATCACCGTATTGAAGGTCAACATTGTGAAAAGCGATTGCTCCGCTTACCTTCGGTAATTGTGAATGACTTTTGGCCTCTTCTCTCTCGGTTTTGATGTCCATTAAATCGTTAACCTGGATAATACTGTTGCGAAGTTGCTCAAGCCGTGGAACCATTGTGCATAAGGAGTAAAACGGGGTGAGAATACGCCAAACTAGGATCATGGTTGCCACCAATGCCCCAGCACTCATCGTCCCTGCCCAGATAAGGTGAACACCAAACCCAACGGTTGCGACCGCTGCAATCGTGGTCAGAGCATGAGCAAGGGTTTCTGCCACCATGCCAAGCCACCCCAGTTTGAAATGCATCATAAGCTCTCGACCTGACAAATGCCGAAATTTCTCCTGCCATTTTTGACTAAGCCCCTGCCCCCGGATGCCTTCCATCTTTTCAAATGTTTCAATGGCAAACTGCTGACGCGCAGAGCTTGCCTTTGCGGCAACGCGAATGGCAACCATCACTTTATGGCGTATGAATATAAACAGCAAAATATATCCAAGGGCCATCAGCAAGGGAACAAAAACAAGCGGACCTGCAATGACAGCGATCGCAACAACAGAAACAAGGACAAACGGCGCTTCAAGCAAAGATAAAAATACCGACCCACTAAAAAAATCGCGTACAGATTCAAAGGTTTTTATCCGCGCAATCTGTGCTGACACAGACGCTTTTTCGATGAGGGAAGGAGCAAGTCCAATGAGGTGCGCAAAGATCTTATTGCCCACAACATTATCAAGACGCCCAGCAAGCCAAGACAGACCATTAGATCGAATGGCCCGAAGCTTCCATTCAAAAATAAGAGCAATGACCGCGCCGAGCACTAACATAGGCAGGGTTTGAGGCGCCCCTGCGGCAATCACGCGATCATAAACAAGCATGATGAAAAGAGGCGTTGCCAGCGCAATGATGTTTAGAACAAGCCCTGCTGTCAGGACCTGTGCAAATGTCCCTTTAAATCGTCCTAGCAGCGCACGAAACCAGCTATGACCACTTCCTTTGCGCATAAACTGAGATATCGCGCGCCTGTTTTCATCATATTTCTGGAAAAACCAGACCTTACCTTCACGATCTAGATTTGGCTGTATAGTCTTCATTTGATGTGTAGTAGGATCATAATATTGTAGATTACTGCTATTATCCCGACCAACGAGAATAGAGGGATCGCCCTTACGGGGGATAAACACCGCCGGAAGAAGCCGCGCATCAATATTATCAACTTTTGCTTTCGCAGTACGGCAAAAATATCCAAGATGCGCCATGGTGTTCAGGATATCTGCCTCATCCATCGGCTGATCACCATGGGGAAGAGCTTCAAGAATACGCTGAACTTTACATCCCTTTTCAATTTTCAAAATAAGGACACATAAGCAAACTTCCCACATGCTCCCTTCATGAAAATTCTTCCGACCCCCTTTGGAAAGTAAGGCCAACATATCAAGGACAGGTTTGCTATCTGTCAGACGCTTAGGGGCTTCACCTTTTAGAGGCTCTGACATATGCTTTTGAAGGGGCGTTGCGGTCACAACCTTAGCTCCTTATAGGGGCGGATCCCACCACCGTTAGATATCTTACTGGCAGTGTTGAAACGTCCATCCTTCAGCTCATAATGTTGATCCGCTAACCCACATATATTATGATCATCTGAAATAAGAATGAGCGACGCCTTACCTTTAAGCCGCGCAAGCAAACTGTATATTAATGCATATCCATCCTTATCAAGAGAACGATCTGCATTATCAAAAAGGATAAGACGAGGTTTTGCGGCTAAAGCACGTGCAATAGAAATTCTTTGTTTCAGACCAGGCGGAATATTATCCGTGTGAGATCCTGTTAGAAACGTATCAAAGCCATTTGGTAATTTTGCCACATCTTTGTCGACTTGTAATAATGTGGTAACCTCCCTTGCCTGTTCCTGTTGTGTAAGCCCAAAACAAGTGATGTTGTCTCTAATGGTGCCCCTGAAAATTAAGGGTTGTGCTGGAACATATCCCACATGACGAGATAAATCATGAGCCGTATAGCTATTCATATTCTCGCCATCAATATGCACAGTTCCCGTAACCGGCCGGTAGACCCCTGCAATGAGACGAAGTAATGTTGTCTTCCCGCTACCATGCCCACCAGAAATTAAGACAGTATCCCCCCGCTGCATTTCAAGGTTAACTTGACTGAAAATAGCATGATCACTTCCAGCATATTGAAAACTTACATCTGATAACGTAAGCTGACCATCTGGTATCAAATTGATAGACGATGTCCGTGCTTCTAATTTTTCTTGCGGGACAGTACATATTTCCGTAACATGATGACGCGCCAGCAAATAGTCTTGATATCGCATCCACAATGCCAATGCTTTTTGAACAGGGGGCATCATCCGACCAGAAAGAAGTAAAACAGCAATCAACCCACCACTTGTAAGCGCACCGTTCAAGACGAAATATGCCCCCACGCTGATCACGCTCACAACCATCAAATGAGAAAAAACAGCACCATGATTAAAAGTAGAGGATGTTTCTTTCGTAACGTTATAATTTTCAAGGGTTGAAGCTTCTTCAAGTTTCTCATAACGACGCTCAAAAAAGCGTTCCAAAGCAAAAGCTTTAACCGTGTGCACCCCTTCGAGGGATTCAATTAAGAAATTAAATCGATCGTCATCGACCCTCTCTCGCTGCTCTAGCGCAGCGCGTAATCTTTGTCCTTTATGTATCGCAACGAACAAAAATATACTGAGGATCGTAGCAGGCACGATTGCTAATGGCTTTGATATAAAAATAATGAAGCCAAAGAATAAAGGAACAAAACTTAACTCGACAAGGGTTGAGAGTGCATAACCGTTATAAAAATCTTTAAGCTTAGAAACTGATCCCATACGGTGTAACTTTTCACCGACGCCTAGTTTCGTTACTTTTGAAAGATCTGCACCTAATGTTTTTCCCATCACCTTACAGGCCATGAGATGTTCATAGGTCGCCCCCGATCGACCGATTAGGTAACTGCGGCATAACCTTAAAAGCGCTTCAAGCCCAATGGCAATGCAGACCCCACAGATCAGTATAAATAGTGTTCCGCCTCCTGGGTTTGGTAAAATTCGGTCGTAGATCTGTAATGTCATCACAGGTAAAGCTAATGAAAGAATCCCAATCGCCAATGTGGAAATCACCAGCGCGACCACATGTTGCCGAAACCCTTCAGGTTTTAGCATATCCGCTTTAGGCGAATGATATTTGACCCAGCCCACCAATGTCGCCTCTACCCAAACAGCCCACCTGTGTTACCACCAAGGTCAGGCTCAACATCAAGTACGCCTAAACCCTCTGCAACGCCGCCAGTGGGTTCTGGCAACATACTCTCATCATTGTCATTACCAATGATTATATCGTCAAATAGTCCCCCTGCATCAGCGATCGTATTTTCAGTCCAGCTGATATCGTCATTGCCATCCGCCGTTTCACTGTTAGGATCACTGGTATCGGCGTTACTCATAAGGTCTAATGCATCAGCAACATCTATCTCTAAATCAACTACTGGGTCTTGAATATCAGTATCTATAGAAACTTCAGCCATAGGATCAATGGGGTTGACTAATCCTGACATTACTGTTTCTACAATATCACCTGACAGATCGCCAGCGTCCGACAAAATTGTTTCATCACCTGTTCCCCCTGCGCCTCCATCCACAACGGGATCAGCAGCTTCTCCAAAAACATCCACCCCTGCACCGAGATCAACGTCGATATCACCAACAATGTCTTCAATAGGGTCCAAAGGAATATCCGCCTCAAGAGCAGCAACATCATGGCCCGCAAGGTCAACATCCACTTGCAAGGTCACATCACTATCCCCAGCGTTATTGTCAGTTTCGCTATCGCCAAGAAGGTCCGTGTTAGCCCCAAGATCAAGGTCGAGGTCCCCCGCAAGATCCTCAACAGGATCAAGGATAATATCAGCAGCTATGTCTGTAAGATTGGTATCGACAAGATCAATATCTGTATTGGCGGCAACATCGCCGTCGGTGCCATTATTGTTAGTACCATTTACCCCAATCAGATCTGCAGAAATATCATGCACATGGTCCCCAATTTCTTCACTATCTTCAAGCACATTGCTGATTGATTCCTCAATATTCTCAGATAGCGTTACCCCCGCATCAGTAATTTCAGGTATTACTTCCGTAACCGTTTCTTCTACAATCATCGTACCTGCCTGTGACGCAGAATAGATGTCATTTACACTGGTATCAGTAATGGTTTCTGCAATGTCTCCCAAACCATCACCAATGTCCGATAAAATCGTTTCATCATCTGTTCCCCCTGCGCCTCCATCTACAACGGGATCAGCAGCTTCTCCAAAAACATCCACCCCTGCGCCGAGATCAACGTCGATATCACCAACGATGTCTTCAACAGGGTCCAGTGGAATATCCGCCTCAAGAGCAGCAACATCATGGCCCGCAAGATCTGCATCCACTTGCAAGGTCACATCACTATCCCCAGCGTTATTGTCAGTTTCGCTATCGCCAAGAAGGTCCGTGTCGGCCCCAAGATCAAGGTCGAGATCCCCTGTAAGATCTTCTACAGGATCAAGGATAATATCAGCGGCTACATCCGTAAGATTAGCATCAACAAGATCGATATCTGTATCCACCGTGACGTCACTATCGTTCCCTTCATCATTATTCGCATCTAAGCTAACCAGATTTCCAAGCGGATCACTCATATCACCAGTAGCACTTTCAACGTCTGCGATAAGGTCATCTAAGCTTTCCTCTGCTTCGCCAATAAGCGAAGTGGCGGTTTCCACAATCGTAGCCCCCCCTCGTTCACAAGCTCTTCTGTACTAGATGCAACAGATTCCACCGATAACTGAAGATCATTATCATCAGTATTTATAACCTCTTCTACTATATCTTCTAAACCATCACCAATGTCCGATAAAATTGTTTCGCCACCTGTTCCCCCTGCGCCTCCATCCACAACGGGATCAGCAGTTTCCCCAAAAACATCTAATGCTGCGCCGAGGTCAATGTCGATATCACCAACGATGTCTTCAACAGGGTCCAGTGGAACATCTGCCTCAAGAGCAGCAACATCATGGCCCGTAAGGTCAACATCCACTTGCAAGGTCAGGTCACTATCCCCAGCATCATTATCAGTTTCACTATCACCGAGAAGGTCCGTGTCGGCCCCAAGATCAAGATCGAGGTCCCCTGCAAGATCCTCAACAGGATCAATATCAATATTTACCGGTTGG
>JBCCMT010000006.1:0-20931 GCA_039026195.1 Pseudomonadota bacterium
CCGCGGTTCACAAAAAAGACCACCCCCCCGATGATCGCTAAGGCGCCTAAAACAATGGCAAAGGGCCCTGCAAGGCCACCGCCCTCTTCTTTTTCTTCCTCTGGCGCTGCATCAGCATCAGCATCTGCAGCTGTGGCTGAGATTTCCTCTGATGCCGCCGCCTCAGCCTCATCTGGTTGAGCGGGGTGAGACGTTTCTTCAATGATTTCAGCATCGATGGTATTAGCTTCCTCTCGGGAGGAGGCAGGGAGATCAGCCGTTGAGGCGGTATCCTCTTTATCAGATGGCGTATTTTCAGGTGTTTTCTTATCATTCATGATACTGATCTCGTCAATTATAAAAGCCGCTAAGTATTTTGAACTCTCTTACGATGGCCCTCGCGCAGAAAAACAGTCACGGCCATGGGAAGAGAACCCCATACCTTATGTGCGGCCGTTTTTAATCATGTCAACGAGCGCTTCGCTGTTCGGGGCGGTTGAGACAGAAATTTTTTCAGCCCCCAACTGTTGAGCCGCTTTGCCGACCTCTTCACTCAGGCAAAAGGCATGGGCCATTTTGAAATAGGGGGAGAGCCCGGCCCCCTCCATCAACTGTTGGAACAGTTTCACGGTGCGCGCTGAGAAAAATGTAATATCATATGGCCCCGATGTGATCAGGTGAATGCTTTGGGGGGGGAGGGTCTTGATGGATTGGGCCTCATATAACTTTAGGGCTTTGGCCCGGTGGCCCGCCCTTTGAAGGGCGGCCACAACATCCCCCGCCACATGCTTCCCGCGAATATGCCAAAATTGCGGAATGTCCGTATAGGTTAAAGCCATGGCCCCCAAGCTTTCCACATTTCCGTCGGCGATCGCTGTGATAGAAAAACCTAATGTCTCAGCCACGCGCGCTGTGACCGGCCCTATGTAAAAGCAGCGTTGAGCCGGAAGACCCGCCGCCTCATGCCAAGCCCTGACCCCATTGGCGGAGGTAAAAAGCAATCCATCTTGATCGGACAGGGGGGGCATAGCGGGCGCCAATAGGGAAATGCGCATCACCGGAAGATGGTAGGCAGGGAGGTGAAGATTTTTCAGCTGCTTCACCGTTTCCTCCCCATCGGGGGAGGGCCGGGTGACCAAGACTGGTCTCATGACATCCATAGATCTAAGAGGGCGGGGCTGGCTTGTGCTTTAAGCTGTTCTGCCAATTGAACCCCCAACTGGCTTGCCTCTTCCAAGGTGGTGATGGCGGCCACCTCAACCCCTCGAACGGTTTCTTGCCCTTCAGGGTCAAGGATCTCCGCGGTGAGGGTGAGGGAGCCTGCCGCCATATGGGCAAAGCCCGCAATGGGCGTCCGGCAGGAGCCATCAAGCTGAGATAAAAACGCTCGTTCTGAGGCCGAAACAAATGGATTGACGTTGCAATTGATTTTTGAGCACAGCTCTAGGGTGTCCCCATCCTGTTGGCGAGCTTGAATACATAAGGTTCCCTGCCCTAACGCAGGCAGGAAAAGGCTTGTTTCGAGCACTTCCCGCTGAATGGTGTCATGCCCCAATCGGCGCAAGCCCGCTTCGGCCAAAAATGTTCCATCCGCTTGATTTTTGGCCAATTTATCAAGGCGCGTACCCACATTTCCGCGCATGGGCACAATCTTTAGATCCGGCCGAAGGCGTTTCAGTTGCGCGGCCCGGCGCACGGCGCTTGTGCCAATTCGTGAACCCTCGGGCATCTCTTGAAGAGAAATCCCCTCCACCGTGACAAAGGCGTCTCTTGGATCCTCCCGCACAGGGATCGCGGCGATGACCAGCCCTTCTGGCATTTGGGCGGGCATATCCTTCATGGAATGA
Organism: Pseudomonadota bacterium; assembly: GCA_039026195.1. GTDB lineage: Bacteria > Pseudomonadota > Alphaproteobacteria > Caulobacterales > Parvularculaceae > Parvularcula. The sequence goes on from JBCCMT010000006.1 coordinate 1,827, forward strand.
ACGGCGATGTCAGCTTGTTCGTTCAGAACAGCCTCTTCTACTTCTTTTGTGAAAAGCCCCTTTCCCCCCTCTTCAGAGAGGCTCGGGGCCATATTTTTGTCGCCAGAGGTAACATAGGCTTTGATGGGAAAAGCTTCGTCTTTTTCGTTCTGTGAAATGCCTGCAACCGTTGCCAATAAGTTTTGCACATAGCGGCTTTGCGCCATGGCAAGGGGGGAGCGGCGCGAGGCAATCGGGCGGGGCTTGATGGACATGGTAATGCCCCCTAGGCGTGATAGAATGAACCTGCAAGACACCTCCTCTCAATTGATCCTTGGGATTGAAAGCAGTTGTGATGACACCGCTGCGGCGGTGGTGCGGCACCATGGTGGAAAAGACGGGCAGCGGCGTTCGGTGGTTCTGTCCTCTATCGTCAAAGGACAAGATGACAGCCACGCCCCCTTTGGCGGTGTGGTGCCAGAAATTGCGGCCCGGGCCCATGCCAGCCGGTTAGACCAAGTCACCGAAGAAGCCCTAAGCCAAGCGGGGGTTGCGGCGGCTGACCTTGACCTGATTGCCGCCACCGGCGGCCCTGGGTTAATGGGGGGGGTGATGTCCGGCCTTACCTTTGCCAAGGGGCTCGCCCTGGCTTCTCAACTCCCTCTTATCCCCGTTAATCATTTGGCGGGTCATGCTTTGTCCGTCGGGTTGGAACAGGATGTCCCCTTTCCTTATCTCCTCCTTCTCGTGTCCGGCGGGCATACCCAGCTTTTGATGGTGGAGGGTGTCACCCAGTTTCGCCGGTTGGGCACAACGATTGATGATGCGGCGGGTGAGGCCTTTGACAAAACCGCAAAATTATTAGGGCTTGAGGGGCCAGGGGGCCCTGCCATTCAGCGCCTTGCCAAAGCGGGGGATCCGTCCAAGGTCTCTTTACCTCGCCCCCTTTGGAAACGGCCGGGATGTGATTTTTCTTTTTCAGGGCTGAAAACCGCTGTCCGGCAGCAGGTTGCAGCTGAAATGCCCCTTTCCCCTGAACGGCAGGCTGACATTGCCGCAGCTTTTCAAAAGACGGCGGTGGCGCATCTAGCGGTGCGCACAGAAAATGCGATGTGTGCCGCCCTTACCCAATCCCCTGTACACCATTTGGTGGCCGCCGGCGGCGTCGCTGCGAATGAAGCCTTGCGGGATGCGTTGCGCCAACTGGCGGATCGGTATGACTGGCAACTCATTGTTCCCTCTTTGAGATATTGTACTGATAACGCAGCGATGATTGCCCATGCCGGGGGGCTGATGCAGGCAGAGGGTATGGCCCCTGACCAAGATGCCCTGGCCTTCTCGCCGCGGGCCCGCTGGCCTCTGGATGAAAAAGAAGATGCCACCACCTTGGGCAAGGGGCGAAAGGGCAGAAAAGTATGACCGGTCATCCTCACCAAGAAAAAGCCTTGGGATATGCCCATGTTTTCGTGGCGGGCGCCGGCGCGTGGGGCACAGCCCTTGCCCTGGTGCTCCATCGGGCGGGGGCCAAGGTGACCCTGTGGACGCGTAATGAAAAGGTGGTTTCCTCCATCAAAGAGACGGGGATGAACCAGCCCTACCTGCCGGCCATACCCTTGCCCAAAGATATTGCGGTGACCACCAATGAAAATAGGCTAAGCGATGCGGACGCCTTTCTCTGTGCTATTCCCGCCCAATATATGCGCGATCAACTGCCCCGCTTTCACGATGTTGTCGGGCAAACCTCATTGCCGGTTCTATTGTCTTCGAAGGGAATTGAACAAAGCACTGGGCTGCTGATGCATCAGGTCCTAAAAGAGGTATGGCCAACGGCAAAGGGGGCGGTGGTCTCTGGGCCAAGTTTCGCAACGGATGTGGCCAAAGGCTTACCCACCGCTGTAACGGTCGCCGCTTTTGAGGAGGCCCATGGGGAGCGGTGGTTACATACCTTGGCGGCCCCAAATTTTCGCCCCTATTATAGCGATGATGTTTTAGGGGTGGAGTTAGGCGGGGCCATTAAAAATGTGCTCGCCATTGCCTGCGGGGTGGTGGAAGGAAAAGGCTTAGGCGAGAGTGCGAAGGCGGCCCTGATCACTCGCGGTTTTGCAGAATGTGTCCGCTTTGCGGTGGGCCAAGGCGCCCAAGGGGAGACTTTAAACGGTCTCTCCGGCTTAGGGGATATCATCCTCACCTGTTCTTCGCGGCAATCTCGCAATATGTCGTTAGGCTATGAAATAGGGCAAGGCGGCCTTGCAAAGGATATTCTGGCCGGTCGCAGCACCGTTGCGGAAGGGGCGGCAACGGCGCCTATTCTCCTTAATCTTGCGCAAAAAGCAGGGGTGGATATGCCGGTGGCTGCCGCGGTGGTCGCCCTTTTGGAGGAGGGGGCGTCCGTTGACGAGGTGGTGCGTGATTTACTTGACCGTCCTTTGAAAAAAGAGACTGAGGTTTAAAGTATTTCCAGTCCAAGCCTGCCCCGGACCCCGATCCGGGGTGTGCGCGGTTGGCCGTCCGGAAATGCGAAAAAACAAAGTCTTAAAGCGTCTCCGCGATCCCGATTGAAGCGGAGACGCTCTAGTAAACAAGACCCTTAGAAACCCGCATCATCTGCCGTCCTGAAGGTTTAGGATCATCATATGATCAGACATATGATGGTAATGGGCAAATAGATCATATCGGGCTTGAGTAAAAAGAATGAGGGCAATCCATTTTTTATCTATCTCTATCCAAGAGATAGTTTGCGCGATGGACAGCCAAAGTTTTTGCTGCTGTGTCGCGCTGAAGTGAAGAAGTATTTGATCTCCCCCCGTCATAATTTTTTTATTCGCACAAAAATTATTTTGCTGAAGTTTTAGGTCCAAGGTCCATTCATAGGAAGGGGCATAAACAATTTGACCCTGTTTACATGGCCCTTTGTCATCATCAATCAGAATAGCGGTTTGAATGTCATCGATAACAATGACAGAAAAGGCAACAAAAGCACCGTTGTCCATCAGGGGGTGAGGGGGGAAAGAGGGATAGTCCTTTGCGTAACCGAAATTCATTTGTGCAAAGATAAGATAGACGGTACACACCCATAGTGCTTGTTTCATTCTCTCTGGCCCCCCTTCCCAACAAAGAGCTTTATTGCTTCACAGAGCAAAAGAGAAGAAATGCTGGAGCCGTCTGCCCCAAATATAGTCCCCTTTTGCGGAGACCTGTCTTAATGATCAGGCTGCGAAACAAACCCTAAGAAAAATGATGTTCGTTTACTAGTGTACCAACTGCAAATATATATGATGTATAGAGTAAAGATGTATTATTTCTGCAGTAACACAGTGTCTATATCAATAATACTTATAATACAGAAGAAATCTTCTGATTACTGTGATAATGTTCGGGCAGCGGTGTAATATCCCCGACAGCTTCGGGGTGTTCCTGGGGCTTGTTCCCCATTGGCCCAGCCCCATGTCCAGGCATTTGACCCCTCTTGGCCTAACCGTTCAGTACAAGCAGAAAAGCCGCCGCGATATTCGATGCTCTGAAGTCCTCTTGCACTATTCCCAAAGGCATAAGCCTGCTCATAGCACACACATATATCATCTTCCCGATTGCCGGTGAAGGACACAAAAGGACTGCCGATATCAATTTCAGTCGAAAGGTTTGTGGGGGACGTGACCGGCCGGGCATCGGACTTAAACATCACCATCAGAACGGCAATGGCTAAAAGAATGAGTAAAACCCCAGCAAAAAGACTTTCTGTACGTCCCATGGCTTCAAGCATCCCAGCATTAACTTAACACTTATTAACGATAGCTTGGTTAACCCCAAAGGCCAAGGGATAAGATGATCTTTTCGTGCAACTGCCCTCTATTTTCGACAATCCCTCTCTTTATGCTATGCTCTTCCGTGAAGGGGACTTGAAACACAGCTGCGCTGAGAAGGGGGGTTAGGCGCTAAAAGAGGTGTAGGATATGTCATCTTTCGTCGAAAATCCTGATGCCACCGCCGTTTATTATAAAGATACAAAACGTTGGCTATGGCTCATTGGCGGTATGTGGACCTTGGGTATGCCTTTTTTGGCAGCGCTGGTCTATTTCCTGACCGATAAGGCGTTATGGACCGTCTTTATTCTGCCTGTGCATCTTTTCCTTCTCATCCCCATCCTTGATGCGGTGATCGGGGAAGATAACGACAATCCCCCCGAAGAATGGGTGGAGGCCTTAAGCGAAGATCCTTTTTATCGGCGCGTGGTCTATGCCCTTATCCCCGTGGGCTATGCCAGTTTTATCGCAGCCATGTGGTTTTTAGTGACCCAAGGCCTGCCGCTTTGGGCGAATTTGGTCATTTTGCTCGGTTTAGGTATTCAAAATGGCACCATGATCACCTTGGCTCATGAGTTAGGCCACAAAACAGGCAAAACCGACCGCCTCATGGCGAAAATTGCCTTAGGCGCTGTGGGCTATGGTCATTTTACGGTGGAGCATAATCTAGGCCATCACAAATACGTTTCGACGCCGAAAGATTGCTCTTCAGCCAAAATGGGGGAGAGTGTTTATCATTTTGCCACCCGAGATATCCCCGGGGCGCTGAGGGGGGCGTGGGCCATTGAGATGAGCCGTCTGCGCCGACGGGGCTTGCCCATTTTCTCTCATCACAACGAAATTTTGCAATCCTACGCCATAACCCTGGGGGTCACTCTCGGTTTATGGGCATGGTTGGGGGCAGAAGTGCTTCCTTGGATCGTCATTCACCATGGGTTGGCTTGGTTTGCCTTAAGTTTGGTGAATTATATCGAACATTATGGCTTAGCCCGCCAAGAAATTGCGCCTGGGCGGTATGAGCCCACCCAACCCCATCACAGCTGGAACACCAATCATATGCTTTCCAATGTGCTGCAGATCCACTTGCAGCGGCATTCGGACCACCACACCCACCCGATGCGCCCCTATCAGGCCCTACGAAGCTATGCGCATTTGCCCCGTCTTCCCTCTGGTTATCCAGGGTGCTTAGCCCTAGCCGCGATCCCGCCCTTATGGGGCAAAGTGATGGACAAAAAAGTCATGGAATGGGCGCAAGGTGACCTGAAGAAGGTGAATATATTTGAGCCTGCGCGGCCAAGGCTTGAAAAAAAGTGGGCTTCGCCCGCTTAACTTATATTAAGCTTACCTTTTCTTCAAAATTTCAGGGTCTTTTAGAAGCTTCTTAGCTGAAGGACCCTCTATGGCCCCGCCCCTTGAGGTTTTTAATCGAATTTCGCTGCTCGCGGTTCTGACCGATGGGCAAGGACGGGTGACGTTTGTCAACGAGGCTGCGAAATCGGCTGGCTTTTTACAGCTGGAGGATCATTTCTCCCCCATCACCTTTCCTTCCACCATGCGGTTGGTGAAATCCATGGGCACCTCCACCGACCGTTTTACCACGCGGATAGAGGGGGCCCCGCGCCCACGGCTTATTGAATGGAACCCCTCTGAATACGAAAAAGATCTCTGGCTTTACTTGGGCCAGGATGTAACCCGAGACCGGCAAAGCTACGCCGCTTTGAAAGAATATGCCCGTAAGGCGGCCAATGCCTCTGATACAAAAATGCGCTTTTTGGCCACCATGAGCCATGAGATGCGCACGCCCCTGAACGGTATTTTGGGCATGACGGGGCTATTGCTGGACACCCCCCTCGACAGCAATCAAAAAACCTATGCCGAAGCAGTGCGAGAGTCTGGCAGTGCCCTCCTGGGGCTGATTAATGATATTTTGGATTACTCTAAGATTGAGGCGGGCTGGCTTGAATTAGAAGAGCATAGCTTTGACCCCGCTGCGCTTTTACAATCTGTGGCGGAGCTGTTGTCCCCCCGCGCAGCAAATAAGGGCCTTGAAATTGCCAGCTATGTGGCCCCAGATGTTCCCTTACGGCTGAAGGGGGATGAGGGACGGTTGCGCCAGGTTTTGCTTAACCTAGCAACGAATGGGGTCAAATTCTCTGAGACCGGCGGGGTGAGCATGGAGTTACGCTGTCTCTCCAAACCCACCGACAGTGAAGCTCAACTGCACTTTAATGTTCAGGATACGGGCATTGGTATTGCGGAAGAGGATATCAAAAAAGTCTTCCAAGAATTTAGCCAAGCAGATGACACAAGCTCCCGCAATCAGGAGGGGACGGGACTCGGCCTGGCCATTGCGCAGCATATTGTCAAAGCCATGGGGGGGGAGATTAAAATCAAAAGTAAGGTGGGGGAGGGGAGTTCTTTTTCCTTCACGGTCACCATGGCCCTGGGGGAAGAAGCCCCTGAGCGGCGATCCGCCGCTCCCATCCCCATGCCGGTGGTGGTGGCAACGGATAATAGTTTTTTGCGCCGTACCCTGTCTTTACAGCTTGAAGCGGCGGGGGTCAGTCATATTTTCTTTGCTGAAAACCCTGGCGAAGCCTTATCGCACCTCAAAAGGGCGCCCACGGCCGCCCTTTTATGTGACTTGCCCTTAGCGGCCAGTGATGGGGCGCGCTTAGCGAAAGCGGCACCCATTGCCTTAGTATTGCTTTCCCCCTTTGCAAGGGGACGATTAGAAGCCTTTAAGCGGGCAGGGTTTTCGGGCTATTTGATTAAACCGATCCGGCAAGAAAGTTTGGTTGAACGCCTAACCGGGGCGCCCCCTCCTATCACGCCGCGTAATCGACTTGACCAAGATTATGAGGAAAGAGAGGGGGATGAGAAAGCCCTCCCTAAGCGGAGGTTACGGGTCTTATTAGCAGAGGATAATCAGATTAACTCTGTCCTCGCCACTGCAATTCTAAAGCGCGCAGGACATCATGTGGATGTGGCGGGCAACGGCGCGGAGGCGGTGGAAACATTCACATTGGCAGAATATGACATTGTGCTGATGGATATGCGGATGCCCGAAATGGATGGATTAGAGGCGACAAAAGCCTTGCGCGCCGCCGGTCATATTGATGTGCCCATCATCGCCCTGACGGCCAATGCCATGGGGGTGGATCGGGAGGCTTGCTTGCAAGCGGGGATGAATGATTTTCTCTCAAAACCCTTTGACCCGAATGATCTGACTCGCCTATTGGACCGCTGGACCCAGAAACCTCCCTCTGATCAGATAGACATCTCTCAAACAGAAGATATCAGCTCCCGCACGATATAATCGATGAAAAGCTGACCTTTCGGTGTGGCGGCAATATGGTTATTCTGTTGCGCTAATAACCCCTCAGCATAAAGTTTTTTAATTTGGGGGGTGAGGTCTTCTTGGGTTTGGGCCGACAGGCGGTGAAGGTCCAACCCCTTTTTGGGGCGAAGCCCCCCTGAAAGGGTTTCCATCAATATTTGATCCTTAGAAAGAGACTCTAGCTTATATCTTTCCGTCATAGGTGCATTCAGATATCCAGCCGGGTTGAGAGCACCCACGGTTGAAATCCGTTTTGAGGCATTTGAGGGGGTATTTAGGGTTAAGCGCCCATGGGCCCCCGGGCCTAGCCCAATCCAATCTGCCCCTTGCCAATAAAGGGCATTGTGAACAGCCTCATGCCCCGCTTTTGCATGATTTGACACCTCATATCCCGGCAGGCCATGCTGTGCTGTAATCTTTTGGGTGAGGGTGTAAAGGTCTGCTGACAAATCATCATGGGCAGGCTGCCAATCTTGGCGGGCGACCGCATGGGCAAAGGCTGTGCCGGGCTCAATCGTCAATTGGTATAGGGATAGATGGGTGGCCCCTTGGCCGATGGCTTCTCCTAAACGTTGGGCCCATTGTTCTGGTGTTTCCGTTGGAAGGGCGTAAATCAAATCAAAGGTGACTTTGTCAAAACTTTTAAGGCTGAGGGAAAGGGCTTGATAGGCCTCCTCCCCACTATGATTGCGGCCCAAAAAAGAAAGCTGCTGATCATCAAAGGACTGAATACCCAAGGAGAGACGATTGATGCCAGCAGAACGAAAGGCCTTAAACCGAGTGGCCTCTGCGTCAGTGGGGTTTGCCTCTAAGGTGATCTCGGCGGTGTTGGACATGTGAAAATACTGTGCAACGGTGTCAATGACGCGTCCTATCAATGTGGGCGACATGAGGGAGGGGGTGCCGCCGCCGAAATAAAGGCTCACCATCTCCCGCTGGCCTAAGAGATCCGCAAAATGGGCAATATCCTCCGTAAACACTTGTAACCAGCGGCTTTCATCCACTTGCCGTTGCTTAGCGACATTAAAATCGCAATAGGGGCAAATCTTTGTGCAATAAGGCCAATGAATGTAAAGGCCAGTGGGGGGAGGCGCCATCATCTATGAATGATGAGATTTTTTGATCATCAGAGGACGGAGAGCCTCTAACGCCCGATGGCGATGGGAATATTTCGCTTTTTCTTCCCGCGCCATTTCAGCGAAGCTGCGCTCTTCCCCTTGGGGGATAAAAATCGGGTCATACCCAAACCCTCCTTGCCCCCGCGGCGGAAATGTCAGGTTTCCCAGCACACGGCCTTCGGCACTCATCTCTTCCCCGTCTGGCCAGGTCAGCACCAGCACGCAAATAAAAGCTGCCTTTGCCCCTTCAGGGGGGATGTCCTTTGCCGAAAGATCATGGGCGATACGGTCAAAGGCCACCGTGAAGTCTTTGTTTGGCCCCGCCCACCGGGCTGAAAAAATGCCAGGGGCCCCGTCAAGCCCCTCCACACTAAGCCCTGAGTCGTCCGCCAAGGCGGGAAGGCCCGTTTGGTCCATCGCCGCTTTTGCCTTGAGTTGAGCGTTAGCAAAAAAGCTATCACCGGTTTCTTCTGGTTCGGGGAGATTATGTTCTGATGCCGAAACGATATCCACATTCAAATCGGTTAGCGCATGTCGAAACTCATGGAGCTTCCCTTGATTATGGCTCGCCAGTAGAAGCTGATGATGATCAAAATGGCGCATACTGTTCCCTTTTCTCGTGAACTGAACTGAACGGGTTGGGGTCATAAGGGCGTAGCGAAGGCGGCGAGGAAGGTGTAGCCCTTTTATTCTTATCGTCTCCTCGCTATATTGCCTTTTTTCCATATCCGCTAAGTGATTGTCATGGCCACCCTTTTAGATGCACCCCCCACCCTTCAGCCCCCCGCCGCGCAAAATAAAATATCGCTGTATGGGCTAGGCCGTGAGGCCATGGCTGACCGCTTTGCCGCAGATTTGGGCCTGGAGCCAAAATCCGCCCGGATGCGGGCCCGGCAAGTTTGGCAGTGGATTTACCACTTCGGCCTCACCAGCTTTGAGGATATGACCAATATCGCCAAACTCATGCGGGCGAAATTGACGTCGCTTTATGATTTGTCCCGTCCTGAAATTATCGAACGCCAAATTTCTAAGGATGGGACCCGAAAATATCTGATACGGTTTTCCCCCGGCATTGAGGCGGAGGCTGTATTTATCCCTGGGGTGGGACGAAAAGGCGCATTATGCGTGTCCTCTCAAGTGGGCTGTACCCTGAACTGTACCTTTTGCCACACGGGCACCCAAAACCTCGTGCGGAATTTGACGGCTGGTGAGATCGTCGCGCAAGTTTTGGTGGCGAAAGACGATATCGATGAATGGCCATCCTCCGGCGGGGATAAGCGTCATTTATCAAATATTGTCTTTATGGGGATGGGGGAGCCGCTGTATAATACGGACAATGTGGCAGACGCCATTGATGTTATCAGTGATGATGAGGGGATTGCCCTTTCCCGTCGGCGGATCACGGTGTCTACCTCTGGCATTGTCAATCAGATGGAAACTTTAGGGACCCAAACCCAGGCCATGTTGGCCATTTCACTCCATGCCACCAATGATGAATTGCGGAATGAATTGGTGCCCATCAATAAAAAATGGCCGCTGGCGGAATTATTAGAGGCTTGTCGGACTTATCCTGGTACCTCCAACGCAAGACGGATTACCTTTGAATATGTGATGCTTGATGGGGTGAATGACAGTGATGCTGAGGCGCGCAAACTGGTGAAGCTGCTCAAGGGGATTCCTGCGAAAATCAACCTCATCCCCTTTAACCCCTGGCCGGGGAGCCCCTATAAATGCTCCCCCTGGGAACGGATTGAAGCCTTTGCAGAGATTGTGAATGCCGCGGGTTATGCCAGCCCCATTCGAACCCCCAGAGGACGAGACATTGCCGCCGCTTGCGGACAGTTAAAATCTGATAGTGTCAAAGAGCGTGCCTCAGCCCGTCGTCAGCAAGTCATCGTGTAAGACATACTTTTCTTTATAGAGAAGATTTTCTATCTATTTTTTTTATCACATTCATCCCGCCAAGTCCTTCCTCTTCATGGCGACGAAAGCTAATGGCCTCTGCAATATGACGCCGGGCCACATGGTCATGCCCCTCTAAATCAGCGAGGGTACGGGCCACCCGGAGGATGCGGGTATAGGCCCGCGCTGACAGGGCTAACGTTTCACAGGCCCGAGTGAGAAGGGCACTTCCCTCCGCATCTGGTGTAGCAACCTCCGCCAGCGCTTTTTCAGAAAGTCGCGCATTCAATTGCCCCGGCTGGCCATCCTGTCCCCGTGCGGTTTGAATGTCCCGGGCGCGGGCCACCCGTTCTGCCACCACCGCGCTGGTCTCCCCCGATGCTGGCGCGGCCAAATCAAGGGCAGAGACCGGCGGGGTTTCGATGGTGAGATCCATGCGGTCTAAAAAGGGGCCTGAAACACGGGCCTGATATAGTGTTTCACAATTTGGTCCCTTCCCGCAAGCCCGGCCACTGGCCTTCCCGTAACCGCATTTGCAAGGGTTCATCGCGGCCACCAATTGGAATGAGGCGGGGTAGCGCACATGGGCATTGGCCCGCGCAATCATGATGTCCCCCGTTTCTAACGGCTGGCGTAGGCTATCGAGCACATTGCCGGAAAACTCCGGCAGTTCATCTAAGAACAACACCCCATGATGGGCGAGGGAGGCTTCGCCAGGGAGGGCGCGCATCCCGCCCCCCACCATGGCGGGCATGGAGGCAGAGTGATGGGGGCTGCGATAGGGCCGCTCACGCGTTAATGCGCCATCCTCTATCAATCCGGCCACAGATTGTATCATCGATACCTCTAACATTTCAGCTGGTGTTAGGGGGGGCAGAAGGCCGGGGAGGCGAGAGGCCATCATGGATTTGCCAGACCCCGGGGGGCCCACCATTAGTAAATTATGTCCCCCCGCCGCGGCGACTTCTAACGCGCGTTTGGCGGTTTCTTGACCCTTCACATCCCTTAAATCGGGCAATGTTTCGGGCGTACGTAAGGCCCCCGGCTTCGGGGTTGCGAGAACTTGCGTCCCTTTGAAATGGTTTGCTAACTGAATAAGGGTATGGGGCGCTAAAATAGACATGTCTTTTGCGGCCCAAGCTGCCTCCGCCCCGCAAGCGGATGGGCAGATGAGGCCCAAATCTAGCCCATTGGCTGCAACGGCGGCGGGCAGAGACCCTGTCACCGGGGCGATAGACCCATCAAGCCCCAATTCTCCGATCACAGCATATTGATCTATCATATCCTTTGGAATGGCGCCCATCTCCGCCATCAGGGCCAAAGCAATGGGTAAGTCATAATGACTTCCCTCTTTGCGGACATCCGCCGGGGCTAAATTAATGGTGATCCGTTTGGGCGGGACGCCAAGGCCAATGGCCGCAAAGGCGGACCAGATTCGTTCCCGCGCCTCAGAAACAGATTTGTCCGGCAGACCAACAATAAAAAATTTAGGGTTGCCCCCACTGATTTGGGCTTGGACCGTAATGGGGCGGGCCTCCACCCCTTCAAATGCGAATGTTGTAACCTCTGCGACCATAAAACCCTCCAAACATGTTCCTTATGCTTAGAGGAGTTTTTAGAACAATTCAAGAACATTTGGCAGGTGGTCAAAAAGTCTTGTTAAGTCATTGCCGGAATTTAGTTTCGGCGGGGGTCTCCCACAAAGACCACATGGCTGACCACATTTTTAACGCCTTTAATGGTTTGGGCATGGCTCGTCACCCGATCAAGTTCCGTCGCATTTTGCGCTACCCCCAGCAAATAGACATTCCCTTGGCTGACAGCGATTTGGAAATTACCGCGGAAAACCCCGTTATCTGCCCGTAAAGCGGCCCCGAGTTTTTCATCGATAATTACATCATTGGCCCCTTGGGTCATAGTGGTACGGGGGGCAATAATCACTTCGTTGAGGACCTCTGAAACCGTGGTGATACGAGCGGCTTGATTGGCCAGGGCCTGCCGTGCCTCCATGGTTTTGACGGTGCCGGTGAGCATCATCCGGCCTTCAAAAATCGTAATATCAATGTCGGAATAATCGTGAGACGTATCGGTCAGCAAAATGCGCTTTAAGGTAAGGTCAGCCCCTGTGTCGTCAAAACTGCCCCCAACACTTCGGTTGGTGATACAGGCCGTCGCGAGAAGCGCCATGGATAGTGTGAGAGCAAAGCGAATGAAACGGGTCATGAATATAAACCTCCAGCAAGCAAAATGGCACTAGGCCAACCACGACGATATCTTTTTAAGATAAGTTACGCCTTTGTTAAAAAAACCTACCTTGGTTAACGGAGTGTTGATTCCACCCCGGCCGCCATGCATCTTTATGGTGTTTTGGCCAGTTTTTCGCAAAAGTAATGACATCATAGCGGATGTTGCCCTGATAATGGGGCGCATTTTGGGCCAGCCAAATCACAGCGGCTTCACTGACGCGCGCTTCATTTTGAGGCGTCACCGCCCAAATGGCCTCTTCGTGGGTGGACCGCGCTTTGACTTCCACAAAAATAAGGGTGCTCCCCCGGCGGGCGATCAGATCAACCTCCCCCTCTTGGGTGCGAAATCGCCAGGCAAGAACGCGATAACCTTTGATCATCAGCCAAAGGGCCGCAAAGATTTCCGCCCGCCGACCCGCCCGTTCGGCTCGCTGTCGCTTTTCAAAAGCGCTTAATCGTTTTTGGGCAGCCATCGTTGGTAAAGATCCCGTTTTTTAAGGCCTGTTTCGGTGGCCACATGAGCGGCAGCCTCTTTTAATCGCATGGTTTTGAGTGCTTGGTCCATTAACGGGTCGGCTTCCTCTAAGGAAGGAAGCGCACCTTCCCGGGCGGGGAGGATGAGGACAATCTCCCCCTTAGGGGGGTTATCCTTATAGCGATTACTTAAAGGGGTCGCGCTTCCCTCCACCACCTCTTCATAGTGCTTGGTCAACTCTCTTGCGATGATAACAGGGATATCCCCTAGAATATGGGCAATGTCTGCTAAGCTGGCCGACAGACGGGGACCAGTTTCATAGAAAATGAGGGTTTCGGTTCGGCCTATCAGCTCCTTTAAATGGGTTTGCCGCGCACCTTGTTTGGCGGGCAAAAACCCTTGGAAACTAAACCGATCCGTGGGCACCCCGGCGATGGAGAGGGCGGCAATCAGCGCACATGGTCCTGGGATCGCAAAAATAGGAATGCCCGCCTGTCTTGCCTCTTGCACAAGTTTATAGCCGGGGTCCGCGATGAGGGGTGTGCCTGCATCCGAGACGAGGGCCATGGTGCCCCCTGCGCTCAACGCCTCTAAAATAGCGGGCCGCACCGCCTGCCCATTATGATCGTGATAGGGCTTAGTTTTTGTTTTTATGGAGAGGGCTTGGAGAAGGCGTCCTGTGACCCGCGTATCCTCGCATAACACCAAATCCACTTGGGCGAGCACCTCTTCTAACCGTGCGCTCATATCCCCTAAATTTCCAATAGGAGTGGCGGCCACATAAAGGCCAGGGGCAAGGGAAGTTTTTGATATCATCCTGTCTCGTCTGCGCCCGCTGTCGTCATCTCGTCAAGCTTTCGCCTTATGTTGGAAATAATGCCAAATAAGAAAGCTGATGATTGTCGCCAGCGATGGGCTGCCCTAAGGTAGAAATTCGCGTCATTGGGGCAACAGGTAAAAAATATGCTGAGCAAGATTATAGGTAAATTACAGCTGACCAGTTTGGTCATGGGGATTGCGGCCTTTGGTCTTGTCGCGTGTGAAACGACGCCGCCCCCGCCGCCACCAGAAGAGGTTGTTGAACCCATGGTGCCGGATATCGACGAAGAAGAATTTGTAACGGTTCCAAAGCAACGGCGAGATGAAGTGGTCCGTATTGCGATTTTACTTCCCTTTAGTGCTGCATCAGAGGATGTGCAGGAAGTTTCTAAGGGAATGCTTAAGGCCGCCCAAATGGTAGCCTTTGAAAGTCAAAATACGAATTATCTGTTGATCCCCAAAGATACGAAAGGAACCGCTGAAGGGGCCGCGCAAGTGGCAGAAGAGGCGATCCGCGAGGGGGCGGAGATCATCCTTGGGCCCCTTTATGCAAGTTCCGTCACCGCGGTGAGCCAGTTCACCCGGCCCATGAATATACCCGTCATTGCCTTCTCTACCGATAGCCGGGTGGCAGGCAATGGGGTCTATCTCTTAAGCTTCCCGCCGGAGCCTGAGATTTCACGGATTACGGAATATGTTTTGTCAAAGGGGTATAGCCGCTTTGGCTTGATGGCGCCTTTCTCCGAATATGGCGACCAAGTGGCGCAAGTTTTCTCTAGCGAGGTTTATAACCGCGGCGGCTCTATTGTGCATACGGAGCGCTATGCCCAAACGGGGGAGGCGATGCAGGCCCCCGCTCAGCGGATGGCGCAGTATGCAGATAGTGAGTTTATCCCCTCCTATGTGACGCCTCGTCGACAAGGGGTGGAGGCAGGGTTTGAAACCGGCGCACAAAGACTGTTAGGGGGGCAGCCCCCCTTTTATCAGCGAGAGGCTGTCACGGCGCAACAGGGAGCACAATCACCCTATAACCAGCCCCTTTATGGGGAGATGCCCTATGGCGATACCGGGAGCTTAGCGGCCATGGCCGCCGGGGGCTATCAGGCGGTGCTCTTGCCAGAGCAGGGGCGGTTGGTGCGCAGTTTAGCGCCGCTTTTCCCTTATAATAATGTGAATATTCGCCAGGTGAAGCTGCTGGGCCTCTCCGGGTGGAACAACCCAGGCCTCGCACGGGAGCCTGCGCTGGCCGGCGGGTGGTTTGCGGCGCCGGACCCCAGCTTGGCGGAGGGTTTTAAAAAACGGTACAGGGCTGCCTACGGAGATAAGCCTTTGCGCCTTGCCTCTCTGGCTTATGATGCAGCGCTTTTGACGGCGCGGTTGTCGCAATTGCCCCCCGAAAAGCGATTTTCCGTGGATACAATTGCGAACCCCAACGGCTATCTGGGGGCGGATGGATTATTCCGCCTGCGCGCCGACGGCATGGTGGAGCGGGGCTTGGCCGTCTTAGAGATCCAGCCCTCAGGGATCAAAGTCATCGATCCTGCGCCGCGGAGTTTTTCCGTCCTTCCCACCGTGGGGCAGACAGGGTTCTAAAGAGAGTTGAAAAATTGAGTTGCGAAAGTTGGGAACCTTCAAGAGGGGTCCTGGCTTTCTTTAGAGAAGTTGTTGATCTGTAGCGTTTAAGAAAGTCAGTCCATGTTTCAAAAATTTATGTCCTTCGCCCTGGCCGCAAGCGCAGCTCTCGTCATGAGCGGTTGCGTTTCGCCTTCTAATTCGTCTGCTTCTTCTGAAGCTGCGCCTGAACAGACGCCCTCGATGGAGCGTGCGCGGGACGGGAGTTTCACGGAAAGTGAAGTTGTGGGCGCGGTCGAGGATTGGCTCGGCGTTTCTGCGGAGACCGCAGGGCGGATCGTCAAACAAGTTTTTGCCGATTTGGGAACACCCAATGCCTATATCTATGGCGAAGAAGCCTCAGCGGCCATCGGCCCAGGGCTGCGTTACGGTCGCGGTACGCTGTTGATGAATGATAATTCAACGCAGGCGGTCTATTGGCAGGGTCCATCTATCGGTTGGGATTTAGGTGCAAATGCATCAAAAACCTTTACCCTTGTTTATAACCTTCCCACACCGGACACGATTTATCAGCGGTTCCCCGGTGTTGAGGGGACGGCGTATCTCGTGGGCGGTGTTGGTGTGAATTATCAGCGGGCAGAGGGGGTGACATTGGTCCCTATGCGGGCCGGTGTGGGGGCACGGCTCGGGGCCAATGTGGGGTATCTTGCTTATTCCCGCGATGCACGTCTGTGGCCGTTTTAAGAGATCTCTAAGCGTACGTCTTTCGATGTGAGTGAAAGACTTTCCACCATTCGCCTCCCCGCGGCTTGACCGCGGGGTCCAGAGAATAGTCATTCAAAGCTGATGATGGTCATACTGATGATTCTCATTAGAGCAAAATGCGATCTGCTTGAATCAAAAAGATTTTCCTCATGCTGAGGAAGTCCGAAGGACCGTCTCGAAGCACGAGGAAAATAGCTCAATGTGATCGCCTGATGCTCTAGAAGGGCGACATAGACTCGTCTGTAAGTGTAGGAGATGGACCCCGCGGTCAAGCCGCGGGGAGGCCAGGAAGGCGAAATCCTGAGGCGGATTTTCTAGAAGTACATATAAAAAAGGCTCCCCATGGGGAGCCTTTTTCGTTTTCTTAAAGAGAGGAGGCGTTACTTACGCGTCTTCCTCTTTTTCGATTTCTTTCCCACTCTCTTGGTCTACCACCTTCATGGAGAGGCGGACCTTCCCGCGGTCATCAAAGCCGATGAGTTTGACAAAAACTTCATCGCCTTCCTTCACCACATCGGTGGTTTTCTCAGGCCGTCCATTATTCAGTTGACTGATATGAACAAGGCCGTCGCGGGCGCCGAAGAAGTTGACAAAGGCGCCAAAGTCCACGGTTTTCACCACTTTGCCTTTATAGATTTCGCCCACCTCGGGCTCATCTGTCAGGCTGCGGATCCATTTCACCGCCGCGTCAATGGAGGACGCTTCGGAAGAGGCGATTTTGATCGTCCCGTCATCCTCCACATTCACCTTCGCGCCGGTGGTCTCAACGATTTCGCGGATTACCTTCCCGCCAGAGCCGATCACATCACGGATCTTATCCACAGGGATCTTCATGGTCTCAATCCGAGGGGCAAATTCCCCCAGCTCACCGCGAGACTCGCCGAGGGCTTTGTTCATTTCGCCTAAGATATGGATACGGCCATCCTTGGCTTGAGCCAGGGCGGTGCGCATAATATCTTCCGTAATGCCAGCAACCTTGATGTCCATTTGCAGGGAGGTCACGCCATTGGCGGTCCCGGCCACTTTAAAGTCCATGTCGCCGAGGTGATCTTCGTCTCCGAGGATATCGGAGAGGACAGCATATTTCTCGCCTTCCAAAATCAGTCCCATGGCGATGCCAGCGACGGCGTTTTTGATGGGCACGCCGGCGTCCATCATAGCAAGAGAAGACCCGCACACGGTGGCCATAGAAGACGACCCGTTGGATTCGGTGATTTCTGACACGAGCCGGATCACATAAGGGAACTCTTCCTGCGACGGAAGGATCGCCTTTACTGCCCGCCAGGCGAGCTTGCCATGACCAATCTCCCGGCGACCGGGGGAGCCCATACGGCCCGTTTCGCCCACGGAATAAGGCGGGAAATTATAATGCAGAAGGAAATTTTCTTTATAAGTCCCTTCTAGCGCATCAATGAATTGCTCATCATCCGCTGTCCCCAAGGTGGCAACCACGATGGATTGGGTCTCCCCCCGGGTGAAGAGGGCAGAGCCATGGGTGCGGGGCAGGATGCCCACTTCGGACAAGATAGGCCGCACCGTCTTCGTGTCCCGCCCGTCAATCCGCTGGCCGGTCTCAAGAATCGCGCCCCGGACAATATCGGACTCAAGCTCTTTTAAGAGGCCACCGATGATTTGCTTGTCGATGGCGTTTTCGTCGTCTTCTGCACATAGGGCGTCATAGGCGAGCTGTTTCGCTTCACCGATTTTGGCCACGCGGGCTTGCTTGTCTGTTTCCTGATAAGCGGCGGTGAGGCCGGCTTCGGAAAGCTCTTTCACCTGCGGCATATGATCGGAATGATCTGGCGGGGTGTAATTCCATGGCTCCTTCGCGCATTCCTCCGCAAAGCCGATGATGAAGTCGACCGCCTCTTTCGCGGCATCATGACCTGCGACCACAGCGCCGAGCATCACATCTTCGGACAGCTCGCTCGCTTCGGACTCCACCATCATCACAGCGTCGGCGGTGCCGGCCATGACCAGGTCAAGCTCCGTGCCCTCAAGCTCATCACTTGTGGGGTTGATGACGTAACCGCCCTCTTTATAGGCGACGCGGGCCGCCCCAATGGGGCCCATAAAGGGGATGCCGGAAATCGTCAGCGCCGCGGAGGCGCCAATCATGGAGACGATATCAGGATCATTCTCCAGGTCATGGCTCATCACGGTGCAGACCACCTGCACCTCATTTTTAAAGCCAGGGGCGAAGAGGGGCCGGATCGGCCGGTCAATCAGCCGCGAGGTGAGGGTTTCTTTCTCACTCGGGCGGCCTTCCCGCTTGAAAAAGCCGCCAGGGATACGGCCGGCGGCATAGGTTTTTTCTTGGTAATTCACGGTCAGGGGGAAAAAATCCTGCCCTGGCTTGGCTTCCCGCTGGCCCACAACGGTGGCCAACACGGTGGTTTCGCCATAGGTGGCGAGGACCGCCCCATCGGCTTGGCGGGCAATGCGCCCCGTCTCAAGGGTCAGCGTCTTGCCGGCCCATTCCATCGATTTTTTGGTAATAGTGAACATAAATTTTCGTTCTTTTCTCGTTTGCCGTCAGCCGGATTGCCGAGGGCCTATCGCTTTGGCTCTGCAAATACGATGGAGCGCTTGTGCGCCAGGTGGCGGGGAGATGCAACAGAGGGTAGTGAAAAGGGCTTTTTATGAGGCCCCTTAAGAGGATGCGACTCGTAGGCCTGAGCTGAACTGAGCGGCCTAAAATTATTCAAAGCGCTGATATCAAAGGAAGCCACCTTCATAAGGAAGCCACTCTTTAAATTTATTCCTCCATTCCTGAACCTTGTTGGAGCTTGGCAGTATGAGATCAAAACCACCATCATACGGCGCTAGGAGTAAGGACATATCTAATTTAGCGAAAGTGATGCCATATTCTTCATCCTCAGCAATTTTGAGAAAAATATCATCGAACAAAGACGGTCGCCAAGTAAGCTCTTTTGCATATGTTGACCATTTTGGAAGATCTTCTGGATCATCTTTCAAATCTATGAAACTTGATACCTTATCTAAATTGTAAGTATCGATAGTAAACATTGCTGGATCGAATGATATTGTGTCCAAATCATACTCTGGGCGACTTGCCATCAACCAAA
>JBCCMT010000007.1:0-20741 GCA_039026195.1 Pseudomonadota bacterium
CCCTCTCCCCGCACAAAATCGCGGGAGGACCGCATTGCTGACATTGTGGCAGCGGCGTTAGAAGCATTTTCAGAACGCGGGTTTGAACGCACGCGGATGGAAGATATTGCTGCGCGGGCGCATATCAGCAAGGGGACGGTCTATCTCTATTTTAAAAGTAAAGAAGATGTCTTTGAAGGCATGGTCCGGCACTTTATTCTGCCCAATGTCGAAAAAGCAGAACAGCTTTCACTACTACAAGATATGAGTGCCGAAGATCAGCTTAAGCTCTTCATGAAAATAGGGTATACGCAAATCACAAAGCCCACAACGCGGAAAATTACGCGCCTGATCATCGCAGAGGGCCTGCGTTTCCCCCATTTGATTGAATTTTACTACGAAAACGCCATTAAACGCGCCAAAACAGCCATGTCATTCATCCTAGAACAAGGCCGTCAAAAAGGGGAGTTCAGAGACCTAGGCGCCCCCCTTTGCCCGCAAGTCATTGTATGTCCCATTCTTTTTGGCAGTTTATTGTAGTTACTATTTGATGACCTTGAACCTCTAGACCTCGATAAATTATATAATCAGCATATTGATATTATGATGTCGGGGTTAAAACCGCTCCAACCCAATGAAAAAGAGCAAGATTTGAAAGGCAGTGATAGATGACCCCATCGCCTTTACCCTCTATCCCTATTCTTAGCATAAGTTTTCTATTATCTGCTTGTACCCTCACAACCGTTGACGAAAACCCTGCTCTCCCGCCCGCTGCAAAAACGGAATATGCTTTGGATAGTGAGCAACAAAATTCTTTGCGCCTTGTGGGCGTTCAGGACAAAGACCTCAGTGCGCTCATCAACCAAGTTATGGCAAGCAATCTTAACCTTGCCGAAGCCAAAGCCCGCCTATTGCAAGCTGAAGCCTTAGCGGACCAGTCGCGGGCCACCCTTTTTCCCACCTTAAGTGTATCCACCAACTATATTCAAAATGAGGTGGTGGATGATATTGGTCAAGGCGCTGGTGCTGAGGCAGGGAATGCTAGCTTTGCCTTCGCCCCTGATTTTATGGGCCGTCGTAGGGCTGCAGCACGGGCCAGCCGCCGCGATGCTTTCGCCGCCAAGGGGGATTTTGAACTGACCCAGCTTCAGCTTGCCCACCAGGTGGCCAATGCTTATTATGATGCCGGTGAGGCTCGTGAAAATTTACGCCTATTAGATATCCAAATTCAAAGTGCGGACAATCTATCGGAAATTGCAGCCGAACGCTTCGCCCAAGGGGCAACGAATGCAAGTGATGTTTTGCAACAGCGTGATCTTGTGGCGTCTTTAAAATCTCAAAAACCAAGCTTTGAAACCCTTCTTTATCTTGCGGAAAGCAGGCTTGACGTTTTGATGGCGCAAACGCCAGATATGCTCCCCCGTGGTCCGAAAACGGTTCCTTTGGTGGACAGTGATATTTCCCCTGGACTGCCTGGCTCACTCATTGAGCGCCGCCCTGATATTGTGGCGGCGCGCGAACGCCTCATCGCTGCTGACTATCGCGTGGCCGAGGCCCTGGCCGCTTATCTTCCTGATTTTACCTTAAGCGCCTCTGTAAACGGACCTTCCTTTAATGTGGCTGGGTCTATTCAGAGTGCGGATACATTTATCCTGACAATGATTGCAGATCTTAGCCAAACCCTCTACGCAGGGGGGGCAAGAAGTGCCGCCAAACGGGGTGCGAAAGCTGCCTTTGATGGGGCCAGTGCTGCTTATGCCAGAACCTGGCTTGAAGCGGTTGCGGCCGTTTCAGATAATTTGCTCCAGGAGCAATATCAGCAAGAGCGCACCGAGCTATTAGAAGCACGTTTTACAACCGCCAGTGCAGCACTTGAATCTGCGCAAGCAAATTATGCCTTTGGCGCCGCTGATTTTACCTCTGTCCTCACCGCGCAGCAATCCCTTCTTCAAGCGCAATCTAATCTATTGGCCGCACGACGGGATGTGATGCTGTTTCGGTTAAATCTACTCCAAGCGCTGGGCGCTTATCCCGATGGGACCGTGATCCCTCCCCTTTCCTCTTCTCAAACAGGAGCCACCTGATGTTCAAACGCCTTTCTTCATTTGGCTTTTCTCTCGCAATTCTAGGCGGTGCCGTCGCGGTGATCTTCCTTCTTTTTGCCACCCGGTCTTCACCAGAGCCGGTGGAAAATAAGGTGGCCCCCACCATCGTCACCTTACAAGATATTCAACCGCAAGCTGAGGATATTCAACTTGAAGCCTTCGGCGTGGTGAGAGCGGCGAATGAAGCCAATCTGCAAGCACAAATCAGCGCTCGCATCATTGACGTTCACCCCGCCCTTCGGGTGGGCGGCATTATCCCCGCTGGCGAACCGGCCATCCGCCTTGAAAAAGGTGATTTTGAAGCCGCCGTGGCCCGCGCTAAAGCGCAAGTGGCAAGCGCAAGGGCGCTTTTAGCTTTAGAAGAAGGCCGCGGAAAAGTCGCCGAGCGCGAAGCTGAATTGGTCTCTACGGCTCTTCCTGATATTGTGATTGATGAACAACTTGCCTTACGTGGCCCCCAATTGGCGGAAGCCAAAGCCCGCGTAGAGCAAGCTTTGAGTGACTTACAAACCGCGCAGTTGAACTTGAAACGGACAGAAATCACCCTTCCCTTTGATGCCCTGGTGCTAGAAGAGACCGCTGATATCGGGGATTTTGCCAGCCCGGGGGCAAATTTAGGCGCTGTGGCAGATATCTCTCAATTTTGGGTGGAGGCGGAGCTTCCTCAGGCTGCGCTGAAAAAATTGCGTGCCCAGGAACGTCGTGGGAGCATTGAGGCAAAAATATACCCAGACCCTACGTCCACAGAGGGCCGCCTAGCACGGGTCATCTCCCTTGCTGGTTCTCTCTCAAATACCTCCCGCCAAGGGGTTGCTTTGATCGCCATTGATGCCCCCCTCAGCCTATCATCACCTCCTGAGAATGGCCCTGAGATTTTACTTGGGGCTTATGTCAAAGTGCAGATGAATGCTGGGCAAGTGCAGAATGTGGTTGTGGCCCCGCGATCCTCTTTAAGAGAGAATAAACTCGTTGCTGTACGGACAAGTGAAGATATTTTAGCTTTTCGAGAGGTGACGGTTGCCCATGAGAGGGGGGAACAAGTTTATCTGCAAGGGGCGTTTCTTCCCGGTGACCAGTTGGTAACCAGCAGGCTTTCCACCGCCATTCCGGGGGCTTTGCTCAAAACAACCGAAGAAATGTCACAAGACCGACAAAGAGAACAACAGAGGGAAGACGCCCCCCCCAAAAAACTTTCATGGCAAGATCAAATTCGCCCCGTGACAACACATATAACTTATCACGCTCAATCAGCTGGCCAAACCCTGGCGCAGTCCTTTGAGGCCGCAGTGGATGAAACCCAAATCGTTTTCAGTGATTTTTCTTCCTGCCTCACCCCACAGGTGGAGCCTTGCCATGAGACAAAAAAGAGTATCGGCACCTATACCGGCCGCCGCGCCGCTACCCTCAAAAACTGGGTTGAGAGCCAATTTTCTGATGGAGAGGCGGCATGACCTCATCATCTTCCTCCGCCCAAGGGGGCCTTATTGGTTGGTTCGCTGGCAATGCCTATGCCGCAAACCTCTTCATGGTCTCCCTTTTGATGGCTGGTTTTGTCAGCATCGGGATTGTGAAACAACAGGTCCTGCCCACCGTTGAACGAGATATCGTAAATATCAGTGTGGGTTACTTAGGCGCCTCGCCTGAGGAAATTGTCGATGGCATTATTCTTCCCATCGAAAGTGAGTTAGAGGGGCTAGAGGTCGTCAAGCACATTAATGCCACCGCGACGGAGGGCCTCGCCCAAGTGGAGGTGGAGCTGCAAGACGGGGAGAACCGTGACCTTGCCCTGCAAGATATCCGCAATGCGGTGGACTCCCTTCAAACCCTCCCCGTCGAAGCTGAACCCCCGCGCACATCTTTGTCCGTGGACCGAGAGCAAGTCCTACGTTATGGTATTATTTTAGATGCGCCGGCATTAGAGCAATTTGAATTTGCCAACGCGTTGCGTGATCGCCTGCTCCAGCTTGAAAACGTCAGTACAGTGGAACTTGACGGGTTACGGGAACCTGAAATCTCCATCGAAATCCCCGAGGCCACCATGAGAGGCCTCGGGCTAACCTATGGGAATGTCGCCTCACAATTAGAACGGTTTTCCATCGACACCCCCGCGGGCGCTATCCGCAGTGAAGGCCGTCAGCTCCTCTTACGCAGTGATGGTCGGAAAGATTGGGCCAGTGATTTTGCCGACACCCCCATCGTAACGGGCCCTCAAGGGGTGGTTCGATTGGGCGATATCGCTATTCTACGAGATGGTTTTCGGGATACAGACCGCTTTTTTCGCATTGATGGCCAGCCAGGATTTGCCGTCGATGTCTATCAAGTGGGCAGTGAAAAACCCCTTGATGTTGCGGCCAGTGTCGAGGAATTTTTTGCAAGCTATCAGCAAAATTTACCGCAAACGGTTCAAATTATTCCGCTGTTTGACATTACAAAGGACTATAAAGCCCGAATTGAGCTTTTGCGCGACAATGGTCTTTTGGGCTTCATCCTTGTCCTAACGTTACTTGCGCTTTTTTTAGAACCTCGGGTGGCTTTTTGGGTGGCCCTAGGGGTGCCCGTTGCGTTAATTGGCGCCTTGGCCGCTTTTCCCATCTTTGGGGTCAGCATTAATATGCTTTCCCTTTTTGCCTTCATTCTCGTGCTCGGCGTTGTGGTCGATGATGCGATTATTGTAGGGGAATCTATCTATTCGCGGATAGAGGCCGGGATGAGCCCCGGCGAGGCAGCGGCAGAGGGGGCAAGGCGTATGCTGGTGCCCGTGGCCCTCGCCGTGACGACAAATATCATTGCCTTTACCCCCCTGCTTTTTGCGCCGGGGGATTTGGGGAAATTCCTTGTTAATATTCCGCAAGTGGCCACGATTGTTTTTGTTTTCTCCTTGCTCGAAGCTCTTTTCATTCTGCCCTCCCACCTTGCCCATACCAAACCGGCGGGGCAACCCAAAGGCGTGATGGGTGCCTTTGACCGATTAAGCCGAACAACTTCAAACGGATTTGTCTGGGTAGAGGACAATATTTACCGTAAGTTTTTGCAGAAGGCCATTCACGTTCCTGCGCTGACCTCCGTTATCTTCCTGGCCCTATTCATGGTCTTAATGGGCTATGTGGCCTCCGGGCGGCTGCCCATTCGGCTGGCCCCTGCCATTGAGGGGCGAGATATCACCGCAAGTTACAGTCTCTCTGTGGATGCGCCTTTTTCTGCCACGCAAAATTATGGCGAAGTTCTGATCGAGGCGGGCTTACGGGCCGCCAAACGTCTTGAGGGGGCAGAAGACGCCATTGTCTCGACACTCATTGACGCTGGGAATGGGGGGTCCGAACAAGGACGTGTGGAAATTGTCTTTGTCCCGTCAGAAGAAAGAGACTTTGGCTTGGGCCAATTCGCCACCCTTTGGCGACAGGAAATCCCCGCCATCGCAGATATTGAAAACCTGACCGTCCGCTTTCGCATTGGGCCCGGCGCGGGGAAGTCGATGGAAGCGGAACTTTCCCACCCTGATATATTCACTTTACGGGAAATTGCTGAGCAAGCTGCCAATGCCTTACAAAATTATCCCGGCGTAATCGATATTGATAATGGATTTGCGCTTGGCAAACCCCAATATGAATATCAACTCTCCCCTGAGGGCGAGTTATTAGGGGTGACAGAAACGGAAATTGGCCAAGCCTTGCGCAGCCGTTTTGAAGGGGCGGAGGTGCGCCGACAGCTCCGCGGCCAAGACGAAGTGCGGATACGTGTCCGCCCCCCCTTGTCAGAAATTCGCAGTGAAAATGCTTTGAATACAGCGGTTGTCCAAACGACCGGCGGCAGCACCGTCTTTTTATCCGACGTTGCCACCCCCATTGAGCAGCGTGCCTTCCAAGAAATCAACCGCATTGATGGGCAAACCACCGTCACGGTGGCGGCCGATGCGGATACGGATATTATCGAACCCGCTGAACTTCTCTCTGTTTTTGAAAATCAAGTGATGCCCCCCCTATTGGCCGCTTATCCCAACCTAAGCTGGCAATTTGGCGGGCAAGCCCAAGACGATAGAGAGGCGGTGGCCACCTTGCAAATTGCTGCCTTAGCAGCCCTATTTGCTATATTCGCCATCCTCGCTATCACGTTCCGAAGTGTGAAGATTTCCCTTATCGTAATGGCGACCATTCCATTTAGTGCGTCTGCAGCCTTTTTTGGGCATATGCTTTTAGGGTATGCGCTGAACTTCCTCTCTTTCTTTGGGATTATTGCGCTCGCAGGCTTGGTGATTAATGGGTCTCTTGTGTTGGTCTTACGCTTCCGCGAAAACCAAGAAAAAGGGTTACCCTTTGAACAAGCCCTTATGGATGCGGCTGTTCGGCGCTTTCGCCCTATCACCCTAACGGCCATGACCACCACCGCTGGGCTTGCGCCCCTCCTCTTTGAAACCTCCCTCCAGGCACAGTTTCTCATCCCCATGGCGATTTCTTTAAGCTTTGGCGCGCTCTTCTCTATATTTGTGGTGCTGATCTTTATTCCGTCAGTCATTATGCTGACCGCTGGAAAGAAAGAGCGCCAAGCAGGGGGAGAGCATCAAGAGCAGCCCCTTCCAGCGTAAGTTTTATGTGCAAAAGTTAAGCAAAAAAATAGGGGCCCCTTATCGGCCCCTATTTCAACTTAAACCTAGTTGGTGGTTTATGACTTTGGCAGGGGCTTTAGCACAGCCTCTCCGGTAAGGTTATATCGGCGGGCTCGCCGCTCCATCAAATTGCGCCAATTGCCCATGGACATTAAGTGCGCATAAAGGACAGGCAGCATATTTGATTTCCGCAAAGCGATGAATTTCTCATCATCTAACTCTTGAAGCTTTTTCTCTTCAATCGATGTATATTTGGCAAAGGGCATGGGGTCTTTTGCGCCATCGGGGGTAAATTGGGCCACCTGTTCGGCAAGCAATTCATGTTTGGCAAGCTCGGTTGCAAACTGGAGCGTCACCATGCGGTCTTTTTCATAATTTTTACAAAAATCCATCGCCTGTTCCATGGCAGGAGATGGATTACCATTTTCAAAGAAAGGCATATCTGATCCAGATTGAATGCCCTCATAAGCCTCATCCACAATCAAGGCCATGCGCGGGCCGTCAGGGCCACTTTCTTTATCATTGGCAAGAGCAAAAGGATAACGGCGGAGATAGCCGGGGATATAGGTATTGTCTTCCCAATTCCCTGCATCATCCACAAATAGGTTTTGATCATCAATGATGCCCACCACCGCAAGGGGTTGGGGGGTTTTATCATCGGTAAAAATAACGGGGTAATGCCGGCTTGCCGCTGCGATTTCTGAAACCGTTAAGGGCACAGCGCGGATATGTTCTGCATAACCAAAAGGGCGTTGCGGGCGGGTCACGCCCATGTCCCCATGTTGTTGAATGTTCAACAGGGCCGGTTTGGTGAAGAGAAACATATTTCCTTCAAGCTTTGGGGCGGAGGGGGAAGGGGTCTGGCTCATAAGGTCATCTTTATTAAAGTTAGAGGCTTAGGTTATAGCAAAGGGAACGACAAGATAAAACCCTTCTTACCTTTCAAGCCTTACAAAAGCGTTGAAAGCAGGTCAGCTACGGCCTTTGGCTTTTCTTGCGGTATCAAATGGCCCCCCTCTGTCATGATAACATCCACACCGAGCAATTGTAATCGTGAGACGATGTGCGAAGATAATGCAGAGTTGGTATCACGCCCTTTAATGACCGTGACGGGGATTTCCATTTCCCGCAAAGCCCCCAAGGGCTGCCAAAATTCATGGGCCTGGGCTGCAAAGGTTGCTGCCTCCCATTTGGGATGGCAGGACAGCTGAACCCCCTCTGGGTGATCTTTAAACCCCTCGTCGATATAGGCTTTCAAGGCTGAGGGCGCCCATGGCTTGAAAAAGGGCCTTTGTTGATAAAGGGTCAAAACATCTTCACGGGAGGCAAAGAGCGCGCGCCGGCGGGCCGCCTTTTTCACGATCGGGGCTTGATGGGCCAATCGGTTGAGTAAGGGAACATAGGCAAGAAGCCGGACGATACTGTTCATAATCTTGGGCTCAATCAAAACAAGTTTAGAGACCTTTTCCGGTCCTAAAGTTTGGGCGGCAATAACACTTGCCACCCCACCCATGGAATGGCCGATCAGCACCAGCGGAAAGGTCACCTCCATTGCCTCCACCATGGTGACGATATCATCCGCATACGCCCCCCAAGACCGTAAATCGCTTGCCTTCGTTGGAATTGTCGTTGCCCCATGCCCACGTAAAGACAACGCCATTTTTGAAAAATCCGTATCAACAGCATCTAATGTAGGAATATACGCACTTGCATTCAGCCCTGTAGCATGGACAAGGATGAGTGTTCCTTTCGCGAGGGAGGATGCCGAAGCCGGCCAGTGCAAACGCCGGAAAGTGCCCCCTTCTGGGAAAGATATATCCTCGGATATCACAGTTGATATCACGATATATCTTGCCCTTGGGCGATTTGATACATGGTCTGTAGGTGACGTACATCATCCGCCGCCCGGTGCACATGGGGCGCTTTCTTTGAGGCAAGATCAACTAAATCTTTGGGCGGACGGTTCCATAAGGGGTGGAGTAACTCACCTAAATCATGAAGAATAAAATTGGGTTTGATCCCTGCAGCATCATAAAGTCGAAATAACCAAAAACTATCATAGTCAGGGGCATCGGAGTAAACTTTTGCCTCCCCCAAAGCGGCATTTAACACAAGCGCCGTTTCAATGGGCGACTTACCTTGGGTCAACAAAGACGTTGGGGGAATTTGATGAAGCGCCTCTGCAGATTTTTCCCAATGGGTCATGCTCCAATTATCCGCAGGGCGAATGAGGATAGAACAAGGATCACCGGTTTCAAATACCCACCCCACCTCAATCGGCCAGGAACTTGGGCCCAAGCCAGAGGCTTCAACATCCACAAAAGCGATAAGGTCCGTGCCCTTGTTCACGTTATTTCCAACCTCATATGGCGCTATTCCCCACCCTTATCATAAGGGTATCTCGCCATCTTCATTTACACTGTGGAGATTGTACTGACATTCCGCCTTTGTCATCACCTAATCGCCAAAATTCGGATCAAAAGCGTAAAGGGCGGTGAGGGTTTATGATGAGGATGAGGGATCAACACGCCACAGACCCCTCTCTTCTTTTGCTTCAAGATCGATGACTTTGCTATCATCATGGGGCCCCGGACGGCGATGAAGTTTCAGCCCGCCTTGCCGCACCCGTTTTCGGACCGTCCTCACAACCGCGACGGCCCCCACAGAGAGGATAGCGGTGGCCATTAATGTACCTATAGCGCTCATGAAAGTTAGATTATCATATTTTCAAAAGCTGCCTATGGGAAAAAGCATATCTGTCGAATTTGTTAGCGACCGTAACGCCCCCAAGCGCTGATTTCCGATAAAATTTCTGGCAGGCCATTTAAAATAGAGGAAGATCTTGACGCAAACAGCTTTGAGAACAGCCCCTTTTTATCTGTGCTGATCTTTTTAATCTCTAACTCATCGCCAAAACGGGCCTTTAACAGGGCCCGCAAATCGCCCACCTGATCAATCAACCCAAGATCTAAGGCATCGCCAGCCACCCAAAAATCCCCGTTAAAAAGGGTTTCATCATCTGTTTTTAAACGTCCCCCTCGGCGGTCACGCACCATATCTTTAAAAAGATCATGGGTTTTCGACAAAATCCCCTTAAAACGCTCCACATTACGCTCATCTTCTGGGGTGAAGGGGTCAAGTTGAGATTTATTCTCTCCCGATGTGTAAATCCGGCGCTCAATCCCTAATTTCTTGATCGCTTCTTGGAAGCCAAAGCCGCCCCCAATCACGCCGATAGAGCCCACAATTGCATAAGGGTCCGCAAAAATTTCATCCCCCGCCAGAGAAATCATATAGCCGCCAGAGGCCCCTACATCTTCAATATAACTGAAAACAGGCGTTTTTTTCTCTGCGCTTAACTCACGAATACGATCATGGATCATACGAGATTGCGCCGGGGAGCCGCCAGGGGAGTTCACCGAGATTACCACCGCCTTGGCATCACTCACATCAAAGGCGCGAATAAGCGCTTTTTCCACCGTCTCTAAATTGAGCGCCCGTCCGGTGCGATTTTCTGTTGCAATCATCCCGTGAAGGGAGACCTGGACAACCATTGGTTTGGGGGCCCCTGTGAAGGGAAGTTTATACCAAAGCGATTTCAAGATGATCTCCTCATTATCAGCACCAATGTTGTTTTTGGTCTTGGCGGCTACCGTATTGCGAGGCATGTATGCAACAGCATTTCGGCGTTCAAGCGGCGGATAGGCGAAATGTGCATTTTTACAACGAAGATGCACCATGCCGCAGGCACGAATAGACAAAAACCTCCTTATATAGCAAAGGAGATACCGATATAGATGCCGAGAAAGGACAACAGAACATATGGCTTTGGTTGCTGAACTCTCTGCACCGCCGCGTTTTGCTGATACCGCCCGGGCTCTTAAGGACCATCAGGCGGATGAGTTAGAGGCGGTGAACCAGGTCATTCTGGAGCATATGTCCTCTCGCGTAGAGTTGATTCCACAGGTGGCCGCACATCTTATTGGGGCAGGCGGGAAACGGCTTCGTCCCCTCCTCACCCTTGCAAGTGCGGCGTTATGCGAGGCGAGGGGCGAACGCCCCCGCACCTTGGCCGCTGCGGTGGAGCTTATTCACGCGGCCACCTTACTCCATGACGATGTGGTGGATGACAGCAATCTTCGCAGAGGGTTCAAAACCGCTAATGTGGTTTTTGGAAATAAAGAATCTGTCCTGGTGGGGGATTTTCTTTTTGCCCGTGCGTTTGAATTGATGGTGAAAACGGAAAGCCTGAGGGTTCTTGATATTTTAAGCCGTGCCTCCTGTACAATTTCCGAAGGGGAAGTGTTACAGCTTGAAACCCAAGCCAATGTCCGTACCCAAAAAGAAACCTATATTAAAGTTGTCAGTGCCAAGACAGCTGCCCTTTTCTCTGCGGCCACCCAAGCGGGGGCTGTGGTGGCAAATGCCTCCCCCGATGTTGAAAATGCTTTTTATACCTATGGCTTGAACTTTGGCATTGCCTATCAATTGGTGGATGATGCCCTTGATTATGATAGCGATGCGGAGGCCATGGGCAAAAGCGCAGGGGATGATTTTAGGGAGGGGAAAATGACCCTCCCCGTTATTCTCGCGCTAGAAGCGGCCCGCACGCCGGAGGAACGCGCCTTTTGGCATCGTACCGTGGGCGGGATGCAACAGGGGCCTGAAGATTTTGTAGAAGCCAAGCGGCTGATGGAGCGGGATAGCCTTATTGATAGAGCCCTTACCGAAGCGCAAAGCTATGCGGAAAAGGCCGCTGAAGCGCTCACGGTTCTCCCCGCCTCATCTTTACGAACCCTTCTTCAAGAATTGGCCTTAGGGTCTGTTATTCGGCAATATTAGCGGAAGGTGCCAAGATGGGCGCGCCTTTAGAAGCTGCCTTTTGAAACAATAGGCGAATACTCACCGCATAAAGACCGATCGCGAATATGGCGGCTATCCACAGCCCGCCGCCCCCAAAGCCATGGGATAAGCTATAGGCCACCGCCCCGTTGATGAGGATCATGGCCCCATAGGTGGCGGAGACCGCCTGATGGGAATAGCCTTTCAACCGAAGTTTTTGGTAAAAATGCTCTTTATGGGCATTAAAGATCGACTTTTTCATTCGCCATCGTCGGAACAAGGTGACCGTGGTATCAATAATAAAGGGAAGAAAGGCGATCAAAAAAACATATAGGGTATAGCTATCGGTTTGGTGAGCATAAAGAGCAGAGCCGATAAGCAAAAACCCCAAAGACAAACTGCCCGCATCCCCTAGGAAAATACGGCCCGTCAGCACATTTCGAATAGTAAACCCATAAAGGGCGGTGGCGGTGACAAAAAGCAGGAGGAACAGCCCCGCACTCCCCCCAGCGCCCAACATCACCAAAAAGGTAAGCCCAATAACCCCGGCGCTTCCCGCCATGCCATTCAGGCCGTCCATAAAATTATAGATATTCACAAAGGCCAATATCATAAAGCTCGAAAGAAAAATGCCACCCCCTTGCGGTAGGATGATGCTGTTCCCCATAGGCATCGGTATGGACTGTAAGGGCCCCACGAGTTGGGCCATCACCATACTGAGCAATACCATCAGGCCAAGTTTCGTTAAAGGCGTCATGGTGGTCACATCGTCCAAAACCCCCAATGCCCCTGCACATAGGACCATAATAAAAAGAGGCGGCGGCGGCGGCATCCC
Source organism: Pseudomonadota bacterium (assembly GCA_039026195.1). Lineage (GTDB taxonomy): Bacteria > Pseudomonadota > Alphaproteobacteria > Caulobacterales > Parvularculaceae > Parvularcula. Next base: position 12,362 of record JBCCMT010000007.1, read on the forward strand.
AAAGCCAATGGCCATCAGCATGGTGAAGGTGACAACAACCAATAGACATGTCCCCCCGCCTCTTGACGCTAAATTGCGATGATTAGAGCGACGGGTAATCACATCAATCATCCATCCCCGTTTTACCATCACAGAGGTCGCTAGAAAAATAAAAATAAGCGAAGCGGCCAGCGCCATCAAAAGAGAGAGCAAGGACATGGGGCTACCCCTCCCCTTGGCGGTGCGACCAAAGGGGGCCAGCCACAGACCAATGATGACGACCGGAGAAGCATTGCTGCGCTAGCTTTGCCGCGATGGAAGAGGGGAAAAGCCCAAACACCGTCCCCCCACTCCCTGACATCCGCGCAAAAATACACCCTGATTGCGCCTTCATTCTTTTTTCAGTCTCAAGAATATCAGGCGCCACAGAAAAAGCAGGGGCCCGCAAGTCATTCCGCGTTCCCGCCAAAAGCCCCGCGAGCTCATAATAAGATGAAATGCGCTGAGGGAGAGTAAGAGGAAAGGGGGATGCCGGTGCTTTTTCATCGAAACGCTGGAACACCTTGGCGGTTGAAACCGCCCTTCCCCCATTGGCAAGGCACATGAAGAGGGGGGGCAGCTTTGGGCCTGCATCCACAACCTCACCTATCCCCTTTACCCTTAGGCTTTGGGCGGACGATAAAAATCGTTGCATACACACGGGGCCATCTGCCCCAAGCTTTTCCGATAATGAAACAAGGGCAGATAGGGAGAGAGGTACCGCCGCCTGCTGATTAAGCAAATAAAGGGCCGCAGCCCCATTGGCCGTGCCCCCCCCAATGCCAGATGCAGGGGGAACTGATTTATATAAGTGGAAATCAACAACCGGAACGGATGTCGCTTTTGCATATAATCGGGCGGCTTTTAAAACCAGATTTTGGGAAATCGTCTCTTCTAAGGCTTTCCCATAGGGGCCTGAAAGCTGAAGGGTGAAACGCTCTGTTGATGAGGGGGAGAGGGTTAAACGATCCCCGCCCGCCATGAAAACACAAAGGCTATCTACAGGGTGATAGCCATCCGGTTGGACCTCCCCCACCTGCAACGCCAAATTTATTTTAACTGGACATTGAATAGAAGATGACAAAGACCTGCCCACTGATAAAATCCCCCTCTCCCCTTACGGCGTAGATGGCTCAGAAGACATGGATCGCTGAACAGAATGCGGGTCTGGGGAGGACTTTGCGTAGGCCCCCGGTGCGGGCGCGACCTCCCCTTTTAGTTTTTTGCGCACGTTATCCTCTAATTCAGCCTCCAGCTCATCCATTTCCAACACACGGCGCCACTCAAATTGGGCTTCTGTGATACGGCCTACCTGCCAATAGGCATCCCCTAAATGGTCCGTAATGATGGCATCCCCCGGTTCAAGCTGCACGGCGCGCTCTAGATAGGAAACCGCCTGTTCATATTGACCAAGCTGATAATGGGCCCACCCCAAACTATCTGTGATCGCCCCTGACGTGGGCCTTGCTTCCAGGGCGCGTTCAATCATGCCAAAGGCTTCTTTGACATTTTGACCCCGCTCCACATAGGAATAGCCCAAGAAATTAAGCAGGATCGGCTCCTCCGGGGCAAGGTCTAATGCTTTTCGCAAATCTGCTTCGGCGGCAGGCCAGTCATCCCCCTGAAGGGCAATGGCCCCCCGGGCAAAATAATAGCGCCATAAATTGTCATTACGCGTTGTGTCTGACGCCAGCTGGTTTGCGATGCGAATGGCGGTGGTGGCAGCTGCGGTGGCGTCTTTATACTGCCCTTGCTCTGAAAGAAGATCCGCTAAGGTTAAGGCCACATCGGGGGCCAGCGCATCTTGCTTTAAATAATCTCTGAGAAGAGCAATCGCTTTTTGGGAATGATCCATATTCACATAAGCATCTGCCCGATCAATAACCGCATAATTATAGAGCCATGAGACGGGGACAACATGTTCAAGGGCATTGGCTGCACTTTTGTGCTGGCCATAGACCCCAGAAATCACCCCGATCATGTAATGACCGGCACTTTGATTTTTATCAATGGAAATGGCAATTTGTGCCAGCGCCAAAGGAATATCAAGATTGACAGGCAAATCATCAAAACCGGCTTCTGCAGCGGCGGCTTTACGGCTCATCACCTGCTCATAGGCGGACCACACATAATCCATCAGCACCAAGGCCATGGCCTCTCTTGGGGTATAGGCCACCTTTAGGGGGGTGCGTGCGGCCAGCTGCCGAAACTCTTTTGTCTCTCCCTCCAACGGTGCACCTAACCGAGACAACCCCATGCGCCCGACGCGCCGGACAAACCCTCTGTCCTCTGATAGTTTTGCATAAAAAAGCAGAGCCTCCTCTTTACTCTTATGCCGCTCTAAAAAGCCGGCATAGGCCATAAGGGCTGTGTTTGATCCAGAAGCGGACAATGCCTCGGCATAGCCCACTTCTGCAAAGTTCACTTCGTCATCAAAATCAAACATCAGGGCCAAGTGGAAGGGGGCAAACCCCGTATACACCCCTTCGGGGACATCCTTTAGGTGATCGATGGCGGCTTCTCGCCCTTCGGTGACGTAAAAAACCCAACCTTTAAGCAAATGCGCAATCGACGCCCCTAGCGGGCTTTCAAAGGGCGTAGACAGCGCCGTTAAAGCAGCCTCATATTCTTCGTCCGACAACTGTGATGCCAAAAGCGTCAGCCTCGGCAAATCTAAATCTTGAAATCCGCCAAGGGGGGAGGATGCCGACACGTCTTTTACCGGGGAGGCGATAAGGGTTTGGGCATGTCGCCGGGCGGTCTTCATATCCCCTGCGGTCAGCGCATATTGGAAGGCCTTTGAGGTGAGCGTATAGGTGCGTTGATCTTGGGTGGCGGCGCGGTCAAAGGCATCCGCCGCCACAGAATAGGACTGTTGACTGGCGGCAAAGCGGCCTTGCAAATAATCTCCCGCCACCGCTTGGGGGTCCACATAGCCCTCTTCAGTGAATTCAAGACCCTTTAAAAAAGAACGATCCGTGGCGCACCCTGAAAGAAGAAGCCCTGCAATCAACGCTGTTAGAAAAGGTCGAAGGATCACCATAAATTTTCACTGTCGCAACTGAAACACTTTTGAAGTGATCTTGTTCTTATATTTTTCTATCATGGTTTCAAAGGCGGGAATAGCGATTATCGCCCGTTTGAGAAGAAATCTCTTTTCAAGTTTCACGGGGTGCGGGTCTATTGGGTTTGCAAAAACCCTGTCCGCTCAGCGCGACGCTCTAGATCTTCCACCTTCATCCGTTCAAAATAAAGGTCAATGCCGTCTGCCACGGCGGTCATGGTGGCCTTGCGCCAGCGGGGGGAGCCTAGATTCGCTTCATCACTTTTGTTTGATAAAAAAGCCATTTCAAATAAGACCGCCGGCACATCGGGGGAGAGGAGAACTTTCAGGCTTTCAAAACGGTGGGTGTTATTGACCATCCGCACCCTCCCCTTCATCTCTGTAATCATGGCGGTGGCCAATCGGCTGGCTTCATTTTGGGTATCTGTATTGGCCAGGTCGATCAAAAGAGAGCCAATGTCTTCATCCTCTTCGGTGATCTCCACATCAAAAAGCCGGAAATTGCCAGATGCGGTTAATTCCTTTGCCATGCGGTCAGAGCGCCCCTGCTCAAGGGTGTAAACGGACGCCCCGCGAACCTCGCGAGAGGCATTTGCGTCCGCATGGATGGATAAAAATAAATCCGCCTGTTCTAACCGCGCTTTTTCAATCCGATCGAAAAGATCCACATAAACGTCACTTTCCCGGGTCAGGATAACGTCATAGCCCCGCTTGACCAAAATATCTCGCAAGGTTTTGGCCCCCGCCAAGGTGACAGCTTTTTCCTGTAACCCAGCTTTGCCAATGGCCCCGGGGTCCCGGCCCCCATGCCCTGGGTCAAGCACAATGACAGGTTTTGATCTGGGGGCTACTTTGGCTTTTTTCACTGAAGCGGGCTTTAGACTTGGGGCGGGGGGAGCGACGATGCTGGCTACACTCGCCATGGCAGCCACAGCGGCCTCAGCTTGCCCGTTATCCCTTTGACGTCTTGTTGCTGCCGTCGATTTAACGGCTTCTTGATTAGTGGCTTTGCGGCTCTCTTTGAGGGAGGCATTTTGTTGAGAAGGGATGTCTTGCAGCGCCGCCCCTTTGGATGCGGCTGCCCGTTTTGCAGCCACCTGGCCTTCGGTTTTGGCTGCCACCTTTGCGAAGGAGGTGGGTGAGATTTCGGCCAAATCCACCACCAATCGATAGTGGGAAACCTTACCAGAGGGTTCAATGACAAAGCTTCGAACCGGTAGGCTTGCGGTTGTCAGCGATAGCTCCAAGACGGTGGGACCAGAAGACACAGATTTCACAAGTCCCTTGGCCGCTGGCACTTTCCCCTGGTCCAACGCGAACTGACCATTGGTGATCCATATTAAAATTTCAGGACCGCCGGCGCCATTGGTCGGGGTGACCACAAATTTTGGATGGGCATCCATGTCCAAAACCACGCGGGTTTCTTGTGCTTCATTCACCCCAAGGCGAATATTTTTAATATGCGGCGATGTCGCGCGTTCCTCTGCCCAAGCGAGAATCCCGCAAAAGGAGAGAATAACGATGGACCATAATGTCAATGCGCGTTTCATGAGACTCTTAAAATTCATCATTCTTGACCTCGATCAGGCCGCCCCAAAAGGTTGTTATGGCCCAATTTGGGGATCGAGGACTAGTGCTATTCTTAAACTTAATATCCACAGCCTTAACGAGGCTTTAAAGCGTTCCCCTTACATCTTAGGAAATATGCTTTACCTCTATAGGTAGAGGGGGGCGACTTGTATGCAAGACAAACTTACGGCATAAAGAAATTGAGTTTGTTGTTTCATGAGTTACAACATATCTTCATAAAAGGCTTTCTGATAAATCCTTCTTACGTGATTTTGGGAAGCGAAGAGAAATAAAAGGATACACATATAATTTCCCTCCCCTTTCTCTAAGAGTGTATAGCGCGTTCAGAGAAAGAGACGGGTTTTTCCGGTAAATGGTTTCTAACCGGCTCAAAATGGTCATGAAGGGTCATGGTGGTGCTTTGTCTCCCCTCTTAACCCCCCATTTTGAGATCTTCGCCTGAAGACGAAGCCACCTTTGTTGAGATATCCGGCCTTCGCCTTGATAACCTCACATCTGTCACATCATCCGCGCAACGTCATTTTGGCGTAAAATGCGCGATTTTAGGAAACGTAACATGGCCATGGCCGCGATCTTTTTGCTGTCTCGATTGACCTTCGCCGTTGCACATTGCTTCGCAAGGTATCACGAGATGCGCCGCGCATTGGCCCTTCATTTAAGCGATGGGATATTTTTCCATCGCGGAGCCCCCTTACATGTCAAAAAAAATGCTTATCGACGCGCGCCACCCGGAAGAAACACGGGTCGCGCTTCTTGCCCATGGAAAAGTCGAGGACTTCGACTTCGAATCTGCTGCCCGTAAACCTTTACGAGGAAATATTTATCTGGCCCGGGTCACCCGGGTTGAGCCTTCGCTTCAAGCTGCCTTCGTCGAATATGGCGGGAATCGCCATGGCTTTTTAGCCTTTAGTGAAATCCATTCGGACTATTATCAAATCCCCGTCGCGGACCGTGATGTTTTGCGCAAAGCCGAGGCGCTTGAAGCGGAGCTGGCTGAAAAGCTTGCGGAACTTGACGAAAGTCGCGCGCCCCTCGCCGAAGAAGAAGAGGAACGCTTTGATGAGGTGGCCTCAGAAAATGAAGATGATGACGAGGCTATGGCCTCTAGCGATACCGGCAATGACGATGAGGAAACCGACCGACCCCGTCGGCGCCGCCGCCGTCGCGGAGGCCGAGGGCGGTATAACCGGTCCCGGGGTCATAAATCATCCTCTGAAGAGACCTCCTCTGATGAGAATCTGACAACTTCAGAAGAGGGTGCAGAAGAGCCCCCTGCCCATCCCGAAGAAAAGGTGAAAGCCAATTCTGAAGAGGACGCGGGGCGTAGTGGTAACGCAGCGGATTGCAAATCCATTGACGGCGAAGACGCTGTTGATGAGCAAGCAAGCTCGCCTTCCCTTCCCCTAGAGGCAGAGGCCGCCCCCACCCTGACCCAAGAGGTGAAGGAGGAGCCAGACCTAGAGGGTGAAGACCAAAAAGCTGAAGCACAAGATGATAAGACTGCCGAAGATGATGCACCTGAAGAAAATATCAATGAAGACGAGGCCTTAGAAACAGATTCTATCGCTGAAGATGAAGGGGCAGTTGACGAACCTGAAAGCGATACCTCTGGCGAAAATGCCCAAGAGACTGAAGAGGCTACCCAAGCAAAAGCGGACGAGCCCCCCCGGGAGTTAACCGAAGAGGAAAAGGCCGCCCAAGCCGCAGCAGCGGAGATTGCGGACCTTGAAAAACGCTATCATGAGGCCCGCCAGGCCCGGGATAAGCTCTTGCGGAATTACCGTATTCAAGAGGTGATCAACCGCCGTCAGATCATGTTGATCCAAGTGGTCAAAGAAGAGCGCGGAAATAAAGGCGCGGCGGTCACCAGCTATCTCTCCCTTGCGGGCCGGTATGGCGTGTTGATGCCCAATAACTCCCGCGGGGGCGGTGTCTCTCGGAAGATTACCAACTCTTCTGACCGGAAACGTCTTCGGAAAGCCATCAAGGATCTAAACGTTCCCCAAGGGCAAGGTCTGATTATTCGTACCGCAGGCGCCAAACGCACCAAGGTCGAGATCAAACGGGATTATGACTATCTCTCCCGGCTATGGGATACGATCCGAGAGCAAACCTTAAAATCCATCGCCCCTTGCCTCATCTATGAAGAAGCTAGCCTTATTAAACGGGCCATGCGCGATCTTTACGATAAAGACACCAGCGAAGTTCTGGTGGAGGGCGAAGATGGGTACCGTGAAGCAAAAGACTTCATGAAAATGCTCATGCCGAGCCACGCAAAAAATGTGCAGCCCTATCGTGAGCCTATTCCTCTGTTTTTAAAGCGAGATGTAGAACGACAGCTGGACGAAATGTATCGCCCTGTGGTGACCTTGAAATCTGGCGGCTATTTGGTGATCCAGCAAACCGAAGCGCTGATTTCCATCGATGTGAATTCTGGGAAAGCCACCAAAGAACGCAATGTGGAGGCGACAGCCCTCAAAACCAATTCGGAAGCCGCTGTGGAGGTGGCCCGTCAATGTCGCTTGCGTGACTTGGCCGGCCTGGTGGTGATTGACTTTATCGATATGGATGAGAACCGCAATAATCGGGCGGTGGAGAAGAAACTAAAAGACGCCATGAAGGCGGACCGCGCCCGTATCCAAATTGGGGCGATCTCTTCCTTTGGACTTTTAGAGATGTCACGCCAACGCAGACGGTCCGGCATTGTGGACGGCACCACCCGGGTTTGCCCCACCTGCGAAGGCTCAGGTGCCATCCGCTCTGTGGAAATGGGGGCCTTGCGCATCTTAAGAGGCATCGAAGAGGTGGCCATTAAAGACCGGGCGGCGGTGGTCACCGCCCATACCTCCCATGATGTTGCGCTTTATATTCTTAATCAGAAACGATCTTGGATCAATCGGATAGAAGAGACATATAAAACATCAGTTGAGGTTTTGGCGGATACTTCAAAAGCGGGGGATCAGTTCGAGCTGACCAAAAGTGGGAAGGCGCCGGAGATCCCAACCTTGCGCCAAGATACAATCACCTCCCCTGAAGAAGAAGAGGATCAAAAGGCCTCGTCCCTTGAAAAGGATAAGCAAAGCCCTTCCGCCCATGACCCGTCGGAGGGGGACGAGGCAGAGAGCAAGCCTAAGAAGAAAAGCCGTCGTCGCCGCCGGAAAAAGAGCGATGACCAGACAGATCATGAGGCAGAAACCGCTGAAGCATCCTCAAAGGAAGAACCGTCAGACGCCTCTCCTGAGACGAAGGATCAGCAATCCTCCTCTGAAAAGCCTTCTTCTGAAGAGGGAGGGGAAGAGGATAGCGAAGGAGACGGTAAAAAACGACGTCGCCGCGGCCGTCGCGGGGGGCGCCGTAATCGCAAATCAAGCGATGCGTCGTCTTCAGAAAATTCTTCTGACACTCAAGATGGAGAAAGTAGTAAGAAAGAGCCGCCAAAAGAGAGTGTTTGGGCAGATGCCCCCTCTCCATCCGCGGCCTTTGCAGACCCCTCTGCAACACCTCAAGACGCAAAGCCTTCGCCTGAAGCTCCGGCGAAGAAAGCTGAGCAAAGCAGCCCGGCCCAAAACCCCTTCCGTGGATCTGAGGCATCTGAAACGCCTGATGCGTCTTCAACGGCGGGAAGTGATAAAAATGCTGCCGCCCCTAGCGCTGAGACATCTCACAGCGCCCCCGTAAAGAGCAAACCTACTGCACCTAAACGAGGAG